>CAMWJV010000215.1 GCA_947174665.1 uncultured Lachnospiraceae bacterium | reverse complement strand
TGCTCCTGCCCTCTCATCCTGATTCCCAGAATCCTCTCAGCATTTTCCTCTGCAACCTGCAAGGCTTCTTCGGAAACATCGACTCCGACACCCGTGCAGCCATTGGAATAATGCAGAAGGCTCAACAGAATGCATCCCGATCCGGTGCACAGGTCCAGAATCCGCATACCGTCATGCAAATGGCGCATGACTTCTTCCACCAGCACTTCCGTATCCTGCCGCGGAATGAGTACATTTTCATTGACTGTAAAAGATAATCCCATAAAGTCCTGCTCACCGATAATATGTTGAAGCGGCACATGTCCTTTCCTGCGGGCAATACAGTCTGCATAATGTCCATATTCCTCCGCCGATATGCGTCGTTCTCCGTGAGCAAGCAGTGTATTCCGATCCGTACCGCAGCAATACTCTAACAATAGCCGGGCATCAAGCTGGGACTCGGAAATCTCCGCTTGTGCAAGCTGTACGCATCCCCATTGATACAATTCCCTGTAAGTCAATTCTTCACTATATACCGATATACCGTTCGCTGTTCCCATCAGCCAAATACCCCACCGAGTTTCCTCTTCTGATTAATCAGCGTCCAGATCCATCAAGACCATTTCATCATCCTGCAGCCAGGAATCATCTACCTCGTAGCCAAAAGTCTCATACAAATACGCTTTCCAGTCAAAAACCGCCTCCACAGCAGCAATGGCAACCTCTACCATACGCGCATCCGGTTCTCTGGTCGTCAGCCTCTGCAGCCACATACCGGGAGCCGAGATGATTCTGACTAAAATATTATTGCTTCTGCCTGCCAGTCGGATGATCTCATAGGAGATACCTGCAATTACCGGAATCAGAGCAATACGGATCAGCACGCGGTACACGGGATTTTCCACCCGGATAAAAAAGAACAGTACCACACTGACGAACATGACAAACAGCATGAAGCTCGTTCCACAGCGCCTGTGCTGCTTAGAGCTCTTCATCACGTTACTGACCGTAAGTGGCCGCCCTTTTTCAATACAGTTGATACATTTGTGCTCCGCACCATGATACATATAAACACGCCTGATATCTTTCATCAGGGAGATACTGAGTACATATCCCACGAAAATTACGATACGCAGCGCTCCTTCAATAATGGCCCTAAAAGATGCGCTTCTGATATATCCCTCAAAAAGAGAAGTCACATAGTAAGGCAGCACCATAAATATGCCAATGGCAAGCACAACAGAAAACACCATGACAATGGCGCTGAATACCTTATCCGCCTTATCCTTAAACAGCCTGTTGAATGCCTTGTCAGCCGCAGTCTCTTTCTCTTCAGTCTCCTCATAGAATCGGGATGAGTAGTTTAAGCTCCTCATTCCGAGAATCATCGAATCTATGAACTGAAAAACACCGCGGATAAAAGGGATATTCAACAGCTTGCTTCCGTGAACAATACCGATGTAATGCTCGACCTCAACCTCGATCTCCCCGTCCGGCTTCCTCACCGCCACAGCATACTGCTCCTTATTTTTCATCATGATACCTTCTAAAACCGCCTGCCCGCCGATTCCGGAGTATTGCATTTTCTTCTTTTTCTTACCCATTTGTATATCCTCATTATTTCATATATACATTATCTGCCATCTAAAAGCGGGCACACTCAAACATCTGCTGCAATTGCCCATATCGTAAGAAAAGGTTGAGATATGCACCTCAACCTTTTTGTACAAAACTTATTTGCTTTCCACACCGTATTTCTTATTGAACTTATCAATACGTCCACGGGCCTGTGCTGCTTTCTGCTGCCCTGTGTAGAATGAATGGCATTTGGAACAAACTTCCACGTGGATCTCAGGTTTTGTTGAACCTGTCACAAATGTGTTTCCACAGTTACATGTTACTGTTGCCTGATAATATTCAGGATGGATTCCTTCTCTCATTTTAATACAAAACTCCTTTCTCAGCCTGCAGATTTGAGTTTCCACTCACAAATCTGCGATTGAAAGACTCATATTCTTTCAATCTTTTCATCTCTTCTAAAATAAAAAGTAAATAGACGTTACCGTCGCTATTCTTTTCTCATCCCATACTGCCGTAAACCGACAGCTTTTATATTGTAGCATAGGACTTCCGCCTGTGCAAGCCTTTTATTGAAAAACCTGACAAAAAAATACTTTTCAAACTCATTTCACAACCTAAGACATTATCTTCCCTCTGAGCAATCGCTTTGCCAATATATGAAAAATAACACCCTACAGGAATTTCATTTTCTTAACCATATTGACAAACTCGAAATTGTTCTTGGTTCTCGCAAACAAATCCAGAATCTTCTCCACGGCCTCGTCCGCCTTCATGCCGTTTAATGCCTTGCGGATGATATTGATTGCCTCAAGTTCATCCGGTGTCAGCAGCAGATCCTCGCGTCTGGTGCTGGATTTCGGAATGTCAATAGCGGGGAAGACTCTCTTCTCGGACAATTTACGGTCCAGAACCATCTCCATATTACCGGTCCCCTTAAATTCCTCGTAGATCACGTCGTCCATCTTACTGCCTGTCTCCACCAGCGCCGTAGCTAAGATCGTCAGGCTGCCGCCCTCCC
>CAMWJV010000214.1 GCA_947174665.1 uncultured Lachnospiraceae bacterium | reverse complement strand
CTCTGTCAACGAGCAGGAGCTGTGGGATGACACCCTGTATATGACGGTGCTGTTCCTTGCAAACATGGGGCGTATCCTGGGAGACGATAGTATGACGGGGGAGGCTGAGTACCAGTTTCTGCTCCATCAGAAATATCTGTGTGACAAGGTAAGCGGGCTGTGGTATCACGGGTGGACTTTTAAGGAAAAGAATAACTTTGCCGGAGCCTTCTGGGGCAGGGGCAACTGCTGGATCACCATGGCAATACCGGAATTCCTTTCTATCAGCCGCTGCAGCGGGGCGGTGAGAAGGACGCTGGTGAATACGCTTAAAGATCAGATTGACAGTCTGTGCAAATACCAGGACGAGAGCGGCATGTGGCATACCCTGGTGGACGATGCGGATTCCTATCTGGAAGCCAGCGCCACCTGCGGATTTGCCTATGGTATACTGAAGGCGGTGAAGGACGGACTGGTGGATAAGTCTTACCTGGCAGCCCCGCGAAAAGCAGTGGCTCCCATCATGGACTGCATCTCAGAGAACGGTGTGGTAAACCAGGTGTCCTACGGTACTCCCATGGGGCGCATCACCAAAGACTTTTATAAAGAGATTGAACTGAAGCCCATGCCCTACGGTCAGGCGCTGGCAATTTTGTTTTTGATGGAATACCGAAATATGTGCTAAATGAAGTTGGAGGCCAAAATGAAGCTGGGAAGACAGTGGGATGAGCGCTTGAAAATATGGGATGAGGCGTTTGGAGCAAATCTCTACAAACCTCTTGGGGAAATTGAACTCTCCGGGTTTACCACCAGAGAGCAGCTGACACCGGAACAGGCCGGAAAACAGTCTTTTCATCCTTTTCCCAAGGGAACCTCCTGGGGAGAAAAGTGGGAGTACGGGTGGTTCCGCACGGAAGTGACCCTGCCGGAGGAGGCGGAGGGAAAGCGCATTATGCTTCATATCGGTGCAGGCCCGGAAATGCTGGTGTTTGTGAACGGGCGGGAGTCGGGCTCGATTGATAAGCAGCACGCTTTGGTTGAACTGACAGACAGAGCCGTTTCGGGCCAGCGCTTTGAGATTTATGCGGAGGTTTACGCGGGACACGGAATCAGGGCGGAGAGCGGTGGTATTTTCAGCCGGGATTCCATACCTGTGCCGGAGCCGCCGAAGCATCAGTGCGTGGTGGGCAGCAGTCATTTCGGAATCTGGAATGAGGAGATGTTCCGCATCTATGCGGATTATCATACTCTGTATGAACTCTGGAAAGCAATGCCCGACAGTGACCTGCGCACTATTAAGACAGGGGAGGCTCTGCAGCGGTTTACCTGTGTTGCTGACTTTGAAGCGGAGGAGCCTCTGCGGACCGAAAGCATCCGGAGGGCGGGGGAGATTCTGCGCCCGCTGCTGGAGAAGCATAACAGCGATACCGTACCGGAGTATACCGTATTCGGTCAGTCTCACATTGATCTGGCATGGCTCTGGACCCATGAGGAGACAAAGCGCAAATCTGCCAGGACCTATTCCAACCAGATAAAGCTGATGGAGCGGTATCCGGACTACAAGTTTCTGCTCTGTTCACCTACGGTTCTGGAAAATCTAAAGGAGTACTATCCGAATCTGTTCGCTCGGGTGAAGGAGCTGGCAAGGGAAGGCCGGTTCCTGCCGGAAGGCGCTTTATACGTGGAGAGCGACACCAACCTGGCGGGCGGAGAGGGCCTGATACGGCAGTTTGTCCTGGGGAAAAGGTGGTTCAAAGAGGAATTCGACGTAGACAGCAGGGTGGCATGGCTGCCGGATACCTTCGGCTTTACCGGTGCGCTGCCTCAGATCATGGCCGGCTGCCGGGTGCCTTATTTTGCTACCCAGAAGCTGCTGCGCAGCGACCCGGAGTGCGAGCCCTTTCCCTACAATGTTTTCTGGTGGGAGGGAATTGACGGAACCAGGGTTTTATCCCACATTTATAAAAAGAACAACGTAGTATTTAATTCCGGGGAACTCCGCAGACGCTGGGAGAATGACAGAAACCAGCGGCAGGAGATTGATACCTTTCTTTTTCCCTTCGGCTACGGCGACGGAGGCGGCGGTCCCACGGAAATCATGGTGGAAACGGCGGAGCGCTGCCGTGATCTTGAAGGGGCACCCCGATGTACCATGGAGAGTCCTGCTGCGTTTTTTGACAGGCTGGACGGCCGGAAGATCCGGAATGTCTATTACGGGGAACTGTATCTGGCATGGCACAGAGGAACCTACACGGCCCAGGCGGCCATCAAGAGGGGTGTCCGCAGGGTAGAATATGCGCTGCGGGAGGCGGAGTATCTTGCGGGGCTGATGCGGCTTGCGGGAAAATATGAGAATCGTTCCCGGGAGGAGAAAGTTCTGAGGAAGCTGGAAGAACTCTGGAAGACTCTGCTGATTCAGGAATTTCATGACATTCTTCCCGGTTCCTCCATACAGCGGGTCAATGAGGAAGCCAGGGAGGCGCTGGAGCTGACGGAGCGTGAGAGCCGTCTGCTTGCGGAACAGCTGCTGGCGGAGCTGGCGGGGGGAGAAGCTTTGTCCGACTCCCGGGGGGATTCCTTCGATTCCGGGAGAGTACTTTTCAACTCTTTGA
>CAMWJV010000213.1 GCA_947174665.1 uncultured Lachnospiraceae bacterium | reverse complement strand
TTTCAGGGCTCTATTAACTGGGCCATGAGTGTTATCGAGGGGTCAAAAGAATCCTCGCAGAATAATACCGCACAGCAGGAAGGCAGTGCATCGCAGAACGGCACGGGAACTGCCCAGGGGGAAACTGCCGCCGGGGCGTCGGGGCAGCTGTCAGGTACTCCGGGCGCGGAAAATCCGGGAATTGCAGGAGAGACAGTTCCCGAAGGGATGATTTCGGGAGAAACAGTCTCGCATGAGCCGGAGGTGGAACCGCTGAAGGTCCGTCTGGAAAGGCTGTATCATCGTCTGGCAGATTTTTTTCTGGAGAAATGCCGGGTTATGTATAAGAGGGGATATTTACAGCTGTTTGAGGAGGAAAGGGCAAGACTGTTGCTGGGGATCTCTCTGCTGTCCCTGTTAATTTGGATTTGTTACAGAATTCCGGCAGGTTTTCTGAAACTGATACTTCGCAAAAAAAAGAAGAAACCCAGGCCGGAATATTTTGATGAGTACGTATCCATTGTGCTTGCATCGCTTATATTTATGATGTTGTTCTGCGGGCCCTATATGGGACTGCCTGAGTTGATAGAGACTTACCGGCTTTGTGCGCTGGAGCAGCTGCTGGTTCTGGCTGTTGTGGGAATTCCCTTTGACTTTGTGTTTACCGCTTTTCATCTGTTTATATGGGAGGGCGTTCTCAAGGTGGTTTCCGCCTGGGTGGTGATGGGGATTTATGTTCTGGCTCTGGTGACGGGAAATTTCCACGGGTATCTCATGGGTTATCTGACCCGGCTGAACAGCGCGGTGCTGGTGACACACTCAATTACGGAGACGATGCCGCCCTACAGCTTTACCATTGTGTCTCCCACAGATGAACTCTACCAGCAGATTCAGTATGGCTGGCATGAGGAATTGTCAGCCTTTGTAAATAATGTGCAGGAAGAGGAGTATACCCTGCCCTCGGAGCATCTTTTCATCTTTATAGAGAAAAAGCCTTTTATGTATGCCCAGTATCATCTGGCATCAGGCCCGGAGTGGCTGGCCCAGGAGAAATACACGGAACTTTTTGATCCTTTGCCTGTCAGCCAGAATCCTGATTTCATTTCTTCCGAGCTGATGTCGGCGGAGGAATTACACGGAAGCAGGTATATGTTTCAGCTTGATTCCAGTACGTATTCTATTTTAAGTGTACGCACGATGGTGGAAACCCTGGCATATACATGGTGTCAGGAATTTGCGGCTCTGTATCCGGGAGAACTGCAGACTTATTATGAGGATGAAAACTTTGTCTGCTATTATATCAGACAGAATCCGCAAAGACTGTACCAGCTTGGTATTCTGTATAAAGAAGAGGAGGAATGAGGTTGAAACGTTTTATATGGGGATTATTGCTTGTCTGTCTGCTGCTGCTTCTTGGGGGAGCAGGCTGGAAGCTGTATCAGAAAACAGCTGAAATGACGGAGGCATCCGAAAGAATTTCAGAGCTTTCCGAGGAATATGGAGAATTGTCCGGGGAGCTTGAGGAACTGACCCGGGAGCATATTGGTCTGGCGGGGCAGCATTCGGGACTCTCACAGGGAGCCTTAAGGCTGCTGGAGCAGTATCTGGAAGCCAGAGGACATGGAAGCGGGACAACGGAGAACTTTACCTTTACGGAGTCTGCCAGGGAACTGAATAATCCTAACAGAGGCTTTTATCATATGCACGGATTTTATATAAATGATTCGGTCAATGAATACAAGGCAAACGTGGCCGGAAGGTATGCTGAAGACCGGGGCAGCGGCCTTACCCTGATTGAGGTGAACCTGAAGAACTTCCGGGAGGGAGAAATCTCGGCGAAGGGACTGGAAAGCCTGGATAATCTTCTGGAAGCGCTGGCAGGCGTGGATAAGCAGTTGATTCTGCGATTTGTGTATGACTGGGACGGAAAAAACCTGCAGTCTGAACCGGGCAGTCTGGATGTGATCTTAAGGCACATAGAGCAGGTATCAAGCCTGCTGAAAAAATATGAGGATCGGATTTTCCTGGTACAGGGATTGTTTGTGGGAAATTACGGTGAGATGAATAATTCGAAATACCTGAGCACGAAGGAGATGCAGACTCTTACGGAAAAATTATTTGCCGCCGTTGGGGAAACTACTTACATGGCGGTGCGCACGCCTGCACATTGGCGCAGTATTACGGGTATTTCCGATCCGGTGCAGGTGGCGGGAGAAGACGGGAACCCGGTCGCAAGACTGGGCCTGTTCAATGACGGTATGCTGGCGAGTGCCACTGACTACGGAACCTACAGCTTGACAGAACAAGCGGAAGAAAACCCCTTTTCACAGTGGAGCCGCCGTAAGGAACTGGATTTTCAGGATGTTTTATGCAGATCCGTGCCCAATGGGGGGGAGGTTATCATTGATAATGTATACAATGATTTTGAAAATGCAGTGGAAGATATGAAAGTCATGCATATCACCTATCTGAACCGTGATTATGATACCAAGGTACTGAAAAAATGGGAAAATAACACTGTCCGGGAAGACAGCTGCTTTGACGGCATGGATGGGCTGACCTACATGGAGCGTCACCTGGGGTATCGTCTGGTATTGCGGGAGGCGGCGCTGGATTACGACTGGAAGTCGGACCGGCTGACAGCGGGAATTACTATACAAAATGTAGGTTTTGCTCCTGTTTACAGGGAGGCACTGGTGAAGCTGGTGCTGTATGACAGAGAACAGGGCAGGGAGTATGCC
>CAMWJV010000212.1 GCA_947174665.1 uncultured Lachnospiraceae bacterium | reverse complement strand
TCTTTATATCGTTCTCGATTCCTCACAGGGCTGTCCTGATGGCGGACGATTCGTCATCAGGATAGTCTGGATGAGAATCACAGTTGACAAAGTTACGATTGCTTTTCATGCAGTTGCATTTTTATGTGCCAGGGAGCCGCAGGAGTGGTGTATAAACAAGAGAAAACAGGAAAAGTACCGGAGGAGAAATCAATGGAAGAGGAACTGCAGAAGACAACGGGAAGGAAAATTTCTCGAAGAAACCGATCTATATCGTGGCGCTCATTGCAACCGTGCTGGCTATAGGTATCGGCATTGGGATTTTCAATTCCGAAGCGAACCGACTGCAAAGGTATCTGGACTTAGGGCAGAAATATCTGGATGAACTGGATTATGATGATATTAGCTCCTGCAAGGAGGGAGTGGCTTATGCGGTGAAGGATGGGGAACTGTATATTATATCAAAATAAAAAGCTTCCGGTGTGCCAGTGCACAGTGTGGAAGAGTATAGCAGAAAAAGAGCCTTGTGGTGAGAATATCAGCCCGAGGCTTTTTTCAGGAAATTAATACAGATCAGTTTCTTTAATTGTTCCAGTTTGGCTGTGAGAGCTGCAATGCGAGTGCCAAAATGAGTTAAAAACTCAATTTGTGTGTTAAGGAAACGGTGATTTAATCAGTGTTTCCATAAAATCCTGATCAGAGGGCTTATTTTAATTTTGGATAGACTTTAATTTGATATTGTGATAAACTTTCTAAAGCGTCAAAAATTTACAGAAAGTGACATAAAGCAGGAAGTACAGGAGGAAAGCAAAATGGGCATGGAGAGCAACGGGCAGTCACAGGCTGCAGCGGATAAAACTGCAAAAGCGAACGAGAATGCAGTCGTTCAGGACGAATCCAGACGAAAGGTGTTGCTTTTTGTAATTATTGGCGTAGTGTTGGTTCTTCTGGCGGCAATCATAGCAGGTGTGACTGTTTTTGGAGGCAGTGACAGAAAGCTGCAGGAACAGCTTGATCTGGGTGCGAAATATCTGGAGGAGATGGACTATGAGCAGGCGCTGGTGGCATTTAATGCGGCATTGGAGATTGAGCCGAAAAATGTGGATGCATACCTCGGTATTGTGGAGGTTTACATCAGGACGAACGAGTTTGAGACCGCGTTGGAATATGCCAGGGAAGGGTATGAGATTACCGGGGATGATCGTCTGAAAGAAAAGATTGATACATTGGAGAGTGCGGTAGATGCCCAAAGGCTGCAGGAACAGCTTGATCTGGGTGAAAAATATCTGGAAGAGATGGACTATGAGCAGGCGCTGGCGGCATTTAATACGGTGTTGGAGACTGAGTCGAAAAACGCGGATGCGTACCTGGGTATTCTGGAGATTTACATCAGGACGAACAAGTTTGAGACTGCGCTGGAGTATGCCAGGGAAGGTTTTGAGGTCACCGGGGACGAGCGGTTGAAGGAAAAGACTGATATGATAGAGAGCGGTGATATTTTCGCGTCCAACGGCTGGCGCATGAAAATGTCCGGCTATGACGGGGATGGGAATCTGGTCTTCTGGCATGAGTACACTTATAACCTGCAGGGACGGAAGGCATCTGTTGCGATGTATAATGCCCAGGGAGTGCAGGAGCAGTATCTGGAGCTTGCTTATGATGAGGAAGGGAGAACACTCATATCTTATTCGTATGGCACGTATGGGGGAGATATAACAAAAAAGGTATATGAGTATAACGGAACTGATTATCGTGTGACCAGTTATGAAGGTACGAGTGATGAGGTACGCAGCTATAGTGAAGTGGAAACCGATGCCGATGGCAAAATATTAAAGGAAACAATATATGATGCGGATGGCACTGCACAGGATTCGGAAGTTTATAAATATGATGCGGATGGCAAGGTAGTAAGAAGAGAATATTATGACTCGGACAATGAATTGACGGGTTATTACATTCATACCTATGACGAAGACGGAAAACGTCTGCAGCAGCAACACTATGACGGTAATGGTACACTTACAGGCTATTCGGAGGATGTCTATGATGCTGAAGGTAATTTAATAGCAATTCGTTCCTATGATGCTGATGGCGTCCTTGTGTCTGAACGTGTAATGCAGTAGGGGTGCATCAGGATTTTATAAAATAAAAAACAATGGTATAGGGTTGCAAAGGCATGGCGCCAGGGAGCCCTTCAGTTCGAACAGAAATATCAGTGGCCGGCATAATATAAAAGGACAAAACAAATGCGAACAGCCATACTGGACAGTGATGAACAGAATATAAAATACCTGTCTGATTTCATGTATGAAGAAGGCAAAATACATAGCAATCTTGGCGGCTGTTTTGACGGTAGCTGCCATGTGCGGCGGCATCTGCGCATGGAAAAATCATAAGAAGAATACTATGATCCGTCAGCAGAATTATGTTGCGTCCAGGCTGATAGAGCAGGGTGAATATGAGCAGGGAAGAATATTGTCGGCCCAGACTGAGCAGATGAAGCCAAACATGGTATCAGAAAGACTGTTGGTACTTGCGGCCGGGTTTCAGACAGATTATGAGGTGGGGATCATTTATGCGGACAAGTTTCTGGAAGCTGATGAAGATAAGGTGATTTCTTCCGTAAAAGCTGTATATCAGAAAGCTCTGGATGTAATGGAGGAAGAAGCGGACTGGTCCGCAGAGAGCTATCTTGCGCAGGTGGAAGAGGTTCGTCAGGAGCTGCTGCCTCTTCTGTTACAGGTTCAAAACAGTATTTCTGTTAAAAAGAACGATGAGAGTATACTTGCTATTGTGGAT
>CAMWJV010000211.1 GCA_947174665.1 uncultured Lachnospiraceae bacterium | reverse complement strand
CTTGATTTTTGTGCCTTTAATATTAAGGCTGAAATTATGTTTCGCAATTGCCTAATACCAACCCACTGCTGTTATTGGTTCTGCAGCCTGTAATACTGCAGCAGAAGTTTTACCACTCTGCTGTAGCTGACCTTGCCGTCAGACACGCCGTTGACCTTCAGATTCACATCGATAAACACATCTGCCGCCTTGTCTACAACCTCCGTATCAATAAGTGCCTTGCCGATGATGCGCTCCCACTCCTCATCCGACACAAAAACATTGTCCTCCCAGACCTGCTTTGACACAGTCACCGGCTGAATCTCGGCCACGGTCTTCGCAAATGTGTCCGGATTCTCCTTCTCCAGCTTACAAATATCATTATACAGGTAATTCAGCACACTCAGATAACCTGCATATTGGAAAAAGGTGTTTTCAGACCGCACACATGCCAGATAGCCTATAAAACTCGCCTCATCCTCATATATGAAGCCCTTCAGATGCGCCAGCTCATGGCACATGGTAGAGGGAATATTCAGGATGTGCATGACATCGTTATAATTCGCTTCCATGGAAAAGGGAAAATAATATCCTTGCATATACTGCTGACACATAAAATCGGAAAAAAACATGGCCTTCGGCCTTGGATACCAGCCATCCAGCTGTGGATACACCGCTCCGAGACCCTGCATAAGCTCCCTCGCCTCATCCGCCATGCAGCCGAGGCCTCCGCTCCAGTTTTCACCGTCCCGCCGTGATATTTCAGTTCCGTCGGCACCAATGTAAACTACCATTCCGCTCTCGTCCCGCTCCATGACCTCAGCGAGCCGATTACACTCCTCCGCCACCAAGTTGTACATTGTCACCAGCTCTACAGACGTATATTCCCCATCATCCTCCCCGAAATAGCGCTCCGAAAAAGAAGACGCATGATACAGTATTATGCAGTTCAGCGTCATGATCAGACAGACGGCAAGCACTGTCCAGGCAAAAAAGCAGAAAAAGCCCCGGGAAAAACGGCGGAAACCGCTTACCTGAGGAGTTCTTGCATACACCCACACCCCTGCGATTCCTTCCGCTCCTGAAGCTTTTCTCTCCATTATACGGTTCCGGGTCCTCCTGACTGCATTGACAGTTCCAAGTACTGCCCACACAGCTCCAAGGGCCAGTGCGGCTGCCACCAGGACAAGCCCGGCGGCAATCAGCCATTCACCCACGGAAAAAGGGAAAATTCCCGTAATCCGCCCATATGTATTGACCCAGACCGGAAAAATTTTTGCTATATACCAGTCACAAAAGGCCGCACTGCACCATGCTGCCGCATTCAGCAGCATAATAACTGCTAAGATAACCAGAAAAGCTATTTTTGCTTTCTTATTTTTCCCAAGAAATATATTCTTCATAATCATCCCAGATGCAGCAGATCCAGGTCTTTCCCTGGTTCAGCACGATTTCATTGCCAGCCATATCGTAATACAGCGTAGGATTCGGGTTAAAGTAATTACCATAGCTGGGATCGCTTGCGCCCTTGCGCTCCCAGGTACCCTCAATAACCTTGCCGTTGGTAAATACATACGCCTTGCCGCTGCCGTCCGTCACAAAGTCAAGGTAGTCACTTTTAGGGTTATTGGGCTCCTTCCTGGAACCATGGCAGACCTTGAAAATAACGTTAGTTACCGTCAGCTGCTCTCCGGTGAGACCACAGGTATGCGGTGCCCCCCACTGAGTGCGGTAATACAGCCTGTCTTCCGCATTGTATTCAAAGCAGGGCTGATGGCTGCCGTAACCGCCGGAGTTTGTCTGAGAACCGCCGGGATAAACCTTCGTAGCGTCAGGGCAGTCATCATAAGTTGCCAGATAGCCGTCATCCGCAAATTCAAAAGCCTTGACAAAGGTACTTCTGTATTCCTTCGCATAGCCCTTGGCCTCAACGCCTTCCGTATACTTCTTCACATTCAGGACGCCGGTAAACTCGGTAGCCGCGCCCGGCATCATATCTTTATTCCGTTCAAACGCCCTGTCATAACTGTTGTCGATGACCGGATCCGTGCTGATGTTATCAATATGTTCGGATTCTACCAACAGCTCCACCCAGGGTATTGCCAGACCCCAGTTTACATAAATTGAGTCAAAAGACATAGCCTCATGGATATAATAGTCACGGCTGGAACGAACCGGCCCGATGAATTCCAGGGCATCATAGTCCTCGAATATGGGCATCAATCGTGTAATACGGCCCTCAACAGGAGCCTCGTAAATAATACTGGCATAAGAAATACCCATCTGTTTCATGAGAGGGCTGCTGTCCTTGTAGCCTCCCCGCTTGTTGTTCGGTACCATGATAGCCATATTTCTTCTGTTAGCAATTGCTTCGTCCTTCCACTCGCCGGTAAGCCAGCTCTGCATCTTGCCGTCCACCACGGTCCGCTGTCCGATAGTATGCTTCTCGCCGCCTGATTTCATGCCGTTCTCCAGCATAACCCCCTCATCCTCCGGAGTTGATTCATTCGGGGCATCAGATCCCTCTGAGGAACCCGGCTGTTCCGAGTCATCCGGTATAATAGGTGAGGGATTCAAAGTGGAAACCGGAGAAGACGGTCCGTTTCCGTCATCACCACATCCTGCCAGGACGCCCATGGTCATCGCTATTACAAGTGCTGCTATAAATTTTTTCTTCATAATAGAACTCCTGTCCTTTCATTGTTGTCTGTTCCGCTTTCTATTTTATCTCTAAAAAGGCTTTTTGTCCATTTAATCAGCAAAAAAAGTTTTCATTTTGCCACGAATATGATATAATGTGTGCAAAAGAAAAACAAGCGGCTGCGAAGCAGACATTTGTTT
>CAMWJV010000210.1 GCA_947174665.1 uncultured Lachnospiraceae bacterium | reverse complement strand
TGTTGTGTATAAGAGTCTGGCCTGGCGGCGGGATTATCCCTTATCCTGGTCTGTGAAATGTCCAAAAGCTTCCGGGTTAACATCTGGGAAATGGAGGCTGCCTGCCGATACAATCTGGCGCAGATATTTTTCTTCCGGCTCTGTATCTTGTTTGGAGGAGACTTTCTGGTGCTGGCCGGCGCACTTATTGCATACCGCATGGTAGACGGACTACTCTGGCAATTCTGCCTTTATGCATTGCTGCCTTTCTGTCTGACCAGCGCTATCTCCCTATATGCTCTGCGTCGCATTGGAAATCATTGTAACTCCGTTGTGATAACCGCAGCTCCCTTGTTAGCGGGAATCTCTGTTGCCCAGATGATACTCCTTATAAATAATATCCTGTCCTACATGGGTATCTCTCTTTCCAGGAGCATACCTGTCATTACCATACTGGCCTTTGTACTTCTTTTATACAATGCCGTGCGGCTCTGCACCGGAGTACATTACTTAACCGAAAAGAATCTGTTCCTGCAAAAATAAAGAAGAAAGGATTACGACACATGGAACTACGAATAGAAAACTTAACCAAGCAATACGGCTCTTTCATTGCTGTCAATGATCTGAGTGCGGTACTCACCTGCGGCGTCTACGGCCTGCTTGGCGCAAACGGCGCAGGGAAGACTACCCTGATGCGCCTCTTATGCGATATCCAACTGCCCACGGCGGGAACCATCAGTTACGATGGCCAGAATATCCGGGAATACGGCGACAAATATCGCAATGTACTGGGATATCTGCCGCAGGACTTTGGCTACTATCCCGACTTTACCGCACTGAAATTCCTACTCTATATGTCCGCCATCAAAGGATTGTCCAAAGGCTATGCCAGACAGCGCTCTCTGGAACTGCTGGATGAAGTGGGTCTGCTGCAGGTCAAAGACAAGAAGATCAAGACCTTTTCCGGCGGCATGAAACAGCGCCTCGGCATTGCTCAGGCCATGCTTAACGACCCCAAGGTACTGATCCTGGATGAGCCCACTGCCGGACTGGATCCCAAGGAACGGGTACGGTTCCGCAACCTGATCAGTAGCTTTTCCCAGAACAAGATCGTACTGCTGTCCACCCACATTGTATCGGATGTGGAATACATAGCGGGAGATATTCTTGTGATGAAAAGAGGAAAATTTATCCATGAGGGTAAACCCGATGAGATCATTCATACCATTGACGGCAAAGTCTGGGAATGCAGGGTAGCCAACAGAGAAGTACCTTCCCTGGAAAATAAATACAATATCGGCAATATGCGCACTGAAGGAGAGAGCACTGTTCTGCGCATAATCAGCGAGGAGAAACCTCTGGAAAATGCCGTAAACGCCATTCCGAATCTGGAGGATCTGTACCTTTACTATTTTAGTGATGAGGAGAGTATATAAGGTTCACGGTTCGCTTGTGCTAAAGGCTCTAATCAGCACAGGAAGGAGAACGATCATAAGTTTGAAAGAACTGCACTTTCAAATTTTGAAACAATACCAAAGAAGGGTGTTTACACACCCTCTTATGAAGAACTGGAACAGGAGGTATAAAAATGAAACAATTGATCAGTTTTGAAGTGAAGAAAATGCTGCGTAAGCCCCTGATCTGGGTGGCACTCATAGGCCTTGCGGCCTTTATGGCCATGATGGAATACTCCTGGGTCATACCCGGATACGCCAGCATACAGATGGAAGAAGACGGGCAAAAGGTAACAATAGAAGGCTTTGAGGCTATAGCATTGGATCGGGAAATCAGTTCCCTTTATCATGGCGCATTTACAGATGAGAAAGTGCGCTCCATTATTGAGACCTACGACATATCGGATTCTGCCTGGAAGAATATGGATATAGACCCCAGCCGCGAAATGCATTATACACATAATCTAATGTACAATACGCTGGCCGTAAACGGATTTATCAATCTTGACGGCAGCTACAACGGCATTACTGTGGAAGAAATCTTTGGAGATCTGACTCCGGGGCTGATCATTGGTTATGCCACCGGCTGGGAATGCACTGTTAATGTGCTGCTGTATACTTTCCTGCTCTGGGGATGCGTTCTTGTGATCATTGTGTCCCCTGTCTTTTCAGAAGAATATACCATCCACATGGACGCTCTGATCCTTACGGGCATCCATGGCCGCCGGAAATGCACTCTGGCCAAGATCATCTCCGCTTTTATCATCACTGTTGTGGGCTCTGCGCGGCTTCTGGCTGTCGGAACTCTGCTAATGATAGCCGTACACGGCAGCGAGGGATGGGACTGCTCGGTACAGTTGGGTGAACTGACGTATTTCAGCTATGTCCCTTATCAGTTGAACTGGATCCAGCTCTACGGTCTCGCCTGTCTGGCATGGTTCGGGGGGATGCTGGTACTGACTTCCATCGTGCTGGTGGTATCAGCTCTGGCAAAAAGCTCTTTCAGCGCCCTGGTGATCTCTTTTGTCATTTACGCACTTCCCATGTTTCTGCCCTGGAACATCCTTCCAGAATCTTTGGAACTCTGGGGATATCTGCTGCCAATCACTCAGATGCAGCTTATAAGGCTGTTTCGCTTTAACATGCTGACACTGGGCGGCCTGACATTTCCGCCGGTATACCTGGCCGTTCCAATCACTGTGATTGTATTGGCGGCGGGAATTCTGTGGTCGAAAAAGGGATTCTCGCAACATCAGGTGGTATAGATTTACGGCATTCGCCAAAATCCTTTGGACTGTGACTTTTTGCCCACGGGAATAAACAGAGGCATCGTGAAAGTGATGCCTCTGTTTATGGTTCCGTTTTCAATTATTTCGCAACATTCATCCAGCAGCCTTCCGCACCGACGCCATCTTCAGGAGGTATAAGGATTCCCTTCGCAATAAGGGCTTCAAGAACCGAATCAAGAACGGGCGTGTTTGCAAGATAATTTGCAAACCTCCAATCGTCCAGCAAATAATCCGGGACAGCCTTACGGATCAAAGCAGCAATTTTTTCTGCCACAGCCTG
>CAMWJV010000209.1 GCA_947174665.1 uncultured Lachnospiraceae bacterium | reverse complement strand
TAGTCCCTACACCGGAAATCTTATCTCCAAGGTTCTTCAAGTCCTCGCCCGTGGCAGCTATTTTCTGAATCGCTACCGCTGACTGGTTCGCCTGATTTTCGAGGTTCCTCAGCTTTTCCTCAGTCTCAATGATCTCCCTCTGCAGGCCGTCGTACTGCTCCTGGGTGATCTCCCCCTTTGCCAGCGCCTCATTTGCCTGCTGTGCTGCCGTCTTTAAGGTTTCCAGTTTTTCCTTTGTTTCCGCAACCGCCTGTGCAAGGAGCCTGTGCTTCTGTGCCAGCAGTTCCGTATTGCCGGGGTCCAGCTTCAGGAGCCTTTCCACGTCCCTTAGCTGCGACTGCGTGGTGCGTATCTCGCCGTTTACCCCTTTTAATGCGGCCGTCAGTTTCGTAGTGTCGCCGCCGATCTCCACCGTGATGCCCTGTATCCTTGATGCCGCCACTACAGCCGCCCCCTTCCCCACGAAAAAAGGAAGCCCGGAGACTCCCTGAAAGAATGCATAAAAAAGACACCCGCCGTTATTGCAAGTGCCTATGTACGCTCAAACTTCATTAAATTTTTTCATTTCACCCTGTAAAACAGAATTTCCCAATTTATTAATCAGTGACCGCATATGAGAATTTTCTAAAATCATAATGCAGCCATGCGTTCTTTTCTACAACAAAAATGTGCATCCTTCCCATCGCTTTGCGCTCCGAAACCAATTTATAATTTTTATGAAATTTTTCATTGTACTGCTTCAGCGCAGAATACTTGGTTTCCGCAAAAAAAGTGAACACCTCTGCTCTCGGATCACTTTCAAATATCCAGTATTCCTTTATCCTGCCTGTATTCTCCATGTCATTTCCCCTCTTTTAAATCTTGTTTCCCTTATTCCTCATACGGGACTATACCAAAAAGCAGAGGACTAATCAACTTTTTTTCATATATCTTTTGTCAGATTACCAGAACAAGCTTTTCATCCACATTCTAGTAAAAGCATGAAAAAAGACACCTGCTGTTATGGCAAGTGCCTATGTAAAAATGGTTCAGTTTTTATCCGTAATGTCTTCACTTGTGTGCCTGCCTGTTTTCTTATACCGCAGCCCGTCCCCGGATGAATACACTTCCTCACCGACCGTGTACTCCCCGTGGTAAAAATCCGTGATGTCCATCCCCAGCGCCTCAACCACCCTGCAGGCGGTCCGGAAGGAACTGGTCATGATGTCCCTCTCCCCGCTTTCAAACTTCTGGTACTGCTGCAGCACGATGCCCGCCTTATCCGCCACCTGCTGCTGTGTCATCCCAAGCACCACCCGCTTCTCCCTTAAGACCGAATGCTGGTCTTTGTCAAGGTGGCATACCTGGAAACCGCTCAAATCAATTTCTTCCATTATGACTTCTCCTTCCTGTTATACATTCAAATGAGTGTAGTTTATTTTACACCCACTTGAATGTAATTGCAACAGGAAAATGGCTGTGCCGCAGGTCAAAACCGGTCCATGTCTTCCTGCGTCCCAAGCACTGCGTAGGAACATTCATCATTGATGCTCTCGGCATACATATCATTGATAAGGCCGATGGACAGCAGGTCAAGGTCCGCTATCGAAAGCCCAAGCTGCACGCACCGGAGTAGGAATAAGGGCGTCGTCATTTCCCGCTCAGTTGGGCGAAGTTTTTTTTAGCCTCCACATCCGTCTTTACGTTCAGCCCCCACAGTTCAATAAGCTGTGGCAGCACCTGGTAGATGGAAAATGTATTAAACCCATCCAGCCATTCATCCACCTCATTGGGAATCTTGGGGTCGGCGTGCTTTGCCATGGTGTAGGCGATATTCTCGAACATCTCCAACGAAAATAAATCCAGGTTGGAGCTTTCCTCATCCCCCTCCCCGATGCTCTTCTCCAGGACGCGCAGGTCCTTATAAATATCCCTCTGGAACTTCAAACGGTAGATGCGCGGGATCGCCGCTGATGCCTTGAAAAGTACGTCCTGCCCGTCTATCTCAATCTTCCTGACTATGCTCATATCCTTTCACCCTCCTTCATCCCTGTCCTTCGCTGTCTGTTCCCGCTGCCTTTGGCTCCGGGATGTACACTTCCTTATACCAGTTTGCATAAGTTTCCGCAGATGTCTTGTTTCCCGTCTTGGCTTTCACATAGCCGCTTGCCAGCGGCCTTGCCTTGATGGTCAGCGTTTCCGTCTGCACCTCCCGGCTCTCCTCGTTGGTCTTGCCCTCGATCTTGGGACGGCTTGCGGAACAGTTATACAGCACATGGCGTATCTTGCGCACATCCCCGTCAAACTCGAACAGCAGTGCAAAGGCAGCCGTCTCGGAGTTTGCGTTCTCCACCAGCACCTCGTTGCTGTCCGCCTCCTCCTTCAGCACATCCGTGCGGAAGCTCTCCGGGATCAGCGCCAGTTCCAGGTCGCCGTCATAGCCCATGTTGTTGGCTATGATGTAATACTCGATGCCGTCCGCATAGAACGATTCCGGCTCCCCGTTGGGATCCAGGGAAAGGGATACCGCGCCGGGCATCGCCACGGGGCTTTCAAAGCCCACCTCCCCGTTCTCCTGCGCCTTCTGCAAAGCATAGTGGCAGTTGCAGATATTGAATTTCACTTTGTTGCTCTTCATGTCATACCTCCATTCCATACAAAACTTCGTACAGCTTTTCCGACTCGATCCACGTTTCGCTCTTGCTGTAGAAAATACCATGCTTCAAGAGGACGGCCTCTATCGTTTCCTCCAGGTCCGGCTGTTTCAGATCCGTATAAAGCTCTATGTGGAGCCGGTTCATTTTGAAATACACGATCCCGTCCGCCGCGAAATTATCGGCTTCCGGGTATAAAAATACAATAAAGGGCGGCTCCGGGGATTCCCCTTCCGCAAAATGATGGTAAGCGTAAGGCAGCCCCATCTCCGCCACCATGGCCATGACTTCCCCGTGGGTCATCCCTGCACCCCCTTCTCCACCTCGGACAGGAGCAGTTCAAACCCTGCCTTCTCCGCAGGCGCGATATGTGGCTGCGCCTTCGTCCTGCCGCC
>CAMWJV010000208.1 GCA_947174665.1 uncultured Lachnospiraceae bacterium | reverse complement strand
CCTGCCCCACCACCAGCAGGGAAGGGTAGCAGGCATCGTTGTTTACATACTTTAAGCCCACATCCACGGAATGCCTGTTGTCATTGTCCAGCACAACAAAGTGATAGCCGCAGGCATTGAAAGCGGGTTCCAGAATCTCGAAGTGGATAGGAGACATCTGGGGGCAGATGATGGTATATTTAGCACGCATTTCTTCGGTAAAGGGCACCTTTTCGATGGCGGATGAGTGCAGGGTGCGCTGTTTGTGCAGCTTCTCCCGTACTTTGATAGCGGAGAGCAGGGAGCGGACGCGGATTCTTGCCGCCCCCAGATTATTTACTTCATCAATTTTCAGGCAGGTATATATTTTGCCTGAGCCGGATAAAATGTCGTTTACCTGATCTGTAGTTACGGCATCCAGACCGCAGCCGAAGGAATTCAGCTGAATAAGATCCAGATTATCCTTATGCTTCACATAGCTTGCGGCGGCATAGAGCCGGGAATGGTACATCCACTGGTCCGAGACGATCAGAGGCCTCTCCGGGGTGCCCAGGTGGGAGATGGAATCTTCCGTCAGTACCGCCATGTCGAAGGAGGTGATCAACTCGGGAATTCCGTGGTTGATCTCCGGGTCAATGTGATAGGGACGGCCTGCCAGAACAATGCCGCGCTTTCCCGTATCCTCCAGATATTTCAGGGTTTCCTCACCCTTCTTCTGTATGTCTTTTCGGGCCGCATCAAGCTCCGTCCACGCCGCCTGCGCAGCGTCCCGAACCTCCTGAGCGGGAAGCTCGGAAAATTCTTTGAGCAGGGCCTGGGTCACGGTGTCAATATCCCGGAAGGACATGAAGGGGTTCCGCAGCCGGAAGCCGCCGCCGGAGATCTCTTCCACGTTATTTTTGATATTCTCGGAGTAGGAGGTGACAATGGGGCAGTTGTAATGGTTGTTTGCCTCCGGCACCTCATTTCTCTCATAGAACAGGGCAGGGTAGAAAATGAAGTCCACACCCTGTCTGATGAGCCAGGTCACATGACCGTGAGCGAGCTTTGCGGGGTAACACTCCGACTCGCTGGGGATGGACTCAATGCCAAGTTCATAAATTTTGCGGTTGGAGCTGGGAGAAAGCACCACGCGGTATCCGAGTCTGGTAAAAAATACATGCCAGAAGGGATAATTTTCATACATATTCAGGACTCTCGGAATGCCTACCGAGCCCCTTGGCGCTTCGGTGGGCTCCAGGGAAGGATAGGAGAAAAGTCTCTGAAGTTTATACTCAAAAAGATTTGGTACATTATTGGCATTTTTCTGACCGCCGATGCCGCGTTCGCAGCGGTTGCCGGAGATAAACTGCCGTCCGCCGGAAAATTTGTTGATGGTAAGGCGGCAGCTGTTGGTACAGCCCCTGCACTTTGCCATGCTGGTTTCATATTGGAGAGCACAAAGTTTTTCGTAGGAGAGCATGCTGCTTTGTGTACCCTCCTCATAGCGTTCTCTTGCGATCAGTGCAGCGCCGAAAGCGCCCATAATGCCTGCGATGTCAGGGCGGATTGCCTCACAGTCCGCAATTTTTTCAAAGCTGCGCAGAACAGCGTCGTTATAGAAGGTGCCGCCCTGGACTACAATGTTTCTGCCAAGCTCGGAGGCATCGGATACTTTGATGACCTTAAACAGGGCATTTTTGATGACTGAGTAGGCCAGTCCTGCGGAAATATCCGACACGCTGGCACCTTCCTTCTGAGCCTGCTTAACCTTGGAGTTCATAAATACGGTGCAGCGTGTTCCCAGATCGATGGGATGCTCCGCAAAGAGGGCGGTCTGAGCAAAGTCCTGGACGCTGTAGTTCAGGGATTTTGCAAAGGTTTCTATGAAGGAGCCGCAGCCGGAGGAACATGCCTCGTTGAGCTGCACGCTGTCCACAGTCTGATCTTTGATCTTGATACATTTCATGTCCTGGCCGCCGATGTCCAGAATACAGTCAACTTCAGGATTGAAGAAGGCGGCTGCATAGTAGTGTGCAACGGTCTCAACCTCGCCGTCGTCCAACAGGAAAGCGGCCTTCATCAGCGCTTCACCGTAGCCGGTGGAGCAGGCCCGCACAATGTGCACATCCTCCGGCAGCTTTTCATAGATTTCTTTCAGAGAGCCTATTGCAGTCTTCAGCGGACTTCCGTCATTGCTGCTGTAAAAAGAGTAGAGCAGTGAGCCATCCTGGCCAACCAGTGCGATTTTTGTGGTGGTTGAGCCCGCGTCTATTCCCAGAAAGGCATTGCCGCTGTAGGAGGAAAGTTCTGCGGTGCCCACGTGATGACGACTGTGGCGCTCCCTGAAACTGTCATATGCCTCCCGGTCCGCGAACAGGGGTTCCATGCGCTCTACCTCAAATTCCATCTTGATTTCAGAGGAAAGCCTGCCCACCATCTCCTCCATAGTAAATGAAACCTTGCTGTCTGCGTTCAGCGCGGAGCCGATAGCGGCAAAAAGGTGGGAGTTGTCCGTATCGATAATATGTTCCTTATCCAGCTTCAGGGTGCGGATAAAGGCTGCTTTCAACTCCGACAGGAAGTGCAGAGGTCCTCCGAGGAATGCCACATGTCCTCTTATGGGTTTTCCGCAGGCCAGGTCGGAGATGGTCTGGTTTACCACTGCCTGAAAGATGGATGCAGACAGGTCTTCCTTGGTTGCTCCTTCATTGATCAGGGGCTGAATGTCCGTCTTGGCGAACACGCCGCAGCGGGCGGCTATATCGTACAGAGACTTGTAATTTTTTGCATATTCATTCAGACCGGCAGCATCCGTCTGGATCAAAGATGCCATCTGGTCGATGAAGGAGCCGGTGCCGCCGGCGCAGATTCCGTTCATGCGCTGTTCCACATTGCCGTCCTCAAAATAGATTATTTTTGCGTCCTCACCGCCCAGCTCTATGGCCACGTCTGTTTTTGGGGCAAGCTCCTTTAAGGAGGTGGCCACGGCAATAACTTCCTGGGTAAAGGGAACGCCCAGGTGGTTTGCCAGGGTAAGGCCGCCGGAACCGGTGATCATGGGATGCAGTGTCAGGTTTCCCAGCGACTTGTAAGCCCTGTTTAAAAGTGAAGAAAGAGTTTCACGAATATTGGCATAGTGACGCTCATAATCGGAAAACAAAATATGATGCTGTTCATCCAGTATTGCGATCTTGACCGTGGTGGAACCGATGTCGATGCCGCGGGATGCAGCGTTGTTGGTCATTTC
>CAMWJV010000207.1 GCA_947174665.1 uncultured Lachnospiraceae bacterium | reverse complement strand
TATTTCTGAACTTTCTAATAGGTTCGGGGAGGAAGCCTGAAACGGGCTAAATATGGCGATTTTAAGGGGTGTGGAGAGGAAGAAGCCTAAAAAGGAATTAGGAAAAAGATGAGGAAAGAGGAAGCCGAAAAGCTGAGAAAATGTCTGAGTTAGGAGGTTTTTAAGGGTGCGGGGAGGAAGCCTGAAACGTTAAAAGAGCCTCGCTGGGGGGAAGACCCCAGTAAGGCTCTGATTATTACTTATTTTCTTCCGCTCAGGAAAAATTAAAATCTGCAGCGAGGAAAAATGAGTTCTGCAAAAACAGTTCCATCACTCGAACTCTATCGTTCCGGGCGGCTTGCTCGTCAGATCATAGAACACCCGGTTGACCCCTCGCACCTCGTTGATGATCCTGCTCATGACCTTCTGCAGCACATCATAGGGGATTTCCGCTATCTCGGCCGTCATGAAATCAACTGTGTTCACCGCCCGAAGGGCCACTGCGTAATCGTAGGTTCTCTCGTCGCCCATGACGCCCACAGAGCGCATGTTTGTCAGTGCAGCAAAATACTGGCCAATGGTCTTGTCCAGACCGGCCCTGGCAATCTCCTCCCGGTAGATAGCGTCGGCATCCTGCACGATTCTGACCTTCTCCGCAGTAATTTCACCAATGATGCGGATACCCAGGCCGGGACCGGGAAAGGGCTGCCGGAAGACCAGTCTCTCCGGAATTCCCAGCTCCAGCCCGGCCTTTCTGACCTCATCCTTGAACAGATTGCGCAAAGGCTCGATGATTTCCCTGAAGTCCACATAATCGGGGAGACCGCCCACATTGTGGTGGGACTTGATGACCGCGGACTCACCGCCCAGGCCGCTCTCTACCACATCGGGATAGATCGTTCCCTGAGCCAGGAAATCCACTGCGCCGATTTTCGTTGCTTCCTCCTCAAATACGCGGATAAACTCTTCTCCGATAATCTTTCTTTTGGACTCCGGTTCCGTCACACCTGCCAGCCTGCCGTAATAGCGCTCCTGGGCATTGACCCGGACAAAGTTCAGATTGAACTGTCCGCCTGCACCGAACACAGCCTCTACCTCATCGCCCTCGTTCTTTCTCAGCAGTCCGTGGTCAACAAACACACAGGTCAACTGCTTTCCGATGGCCCTGGACAACAGCCCCGCAGCCACGGAAGAGTCAACGCCGCCGGAAAGGGCCAGAAGCACTTTCCCGCTGCCGACCTTTTCGCGGATTGCTTTGATACTCTCCTCCACAAAGGAATCCATGCGCCAGTCGCCGGAGCAGCCGCAGATATTTCTTACAAAGTTATAAAGCATTTTGGAACCTTCCACCGTATGCAGTACTTCCGGGTGGAACTGGATGGCATAGAGCTGTCTTTCCACACACTCCGCCGCTGCTACCGGACAGTCCGCAGTAGACGCCACCATCTTAAAACCGGGCGCCAGTGCTGAAATATAGTCAAAGTGGCTCATCCAGCAGACCGTATCAGTCGCCACGTCCGTAAAAAGGGCTGAATTTGTATCCACATGCACCTCGGTCTTGCCGTACTCCCGCACAGGCGCTTTTTCCACTCTTCCCCCCAGTACATGCATCATGAGCTGTGCTCCGTAGCAAAGTCCCAGCACGGGAATGCCCAGCTCAAACAACTCTTTGGGACAAAGAGCAGCCCCCTCTTCATAACAGCTGCTGGGACCTCCTGTCAGGATAATCCCCCTTGGATTCATTTCCTTTATTTTTGCCAAATCCGTCTTATAGGAATAAATCTCACAGTATACATAGCACTCTCTGACACGCCTGGCAACCAGCTGATTATACTGGCCGCCGAAATCAATGACAACCACCAGTTCCTTATCCATTTTATCCTCGCATTCCGCAAAAAGGGGATAGCCCCTCCTCCTTGCATATGGTACAAATCAATCCACAGAACTAACCGTCCCATGAAATATTATCATTCCGGGAAACATCACCCCAAGAACTATCACTCCGGGAACCGGCGTTCCGGGAGTGATGATCGCCATGATATTTCCATGTCCCATTATAAGTTAGTCATACTCTTTCGTCAAAACTTTTTTTCAGATGAATACGCCAACAAATCTATGCACCGCGCTTCAAGTTTTCGGCACACTCTCATCCTGAAGAATCCGACCTTTTCCGGCGGCCTCAGGCACTTTTTCGCTGCTGTCCTGATCACCGGCACTTTCTCCGCCGCACTCTCCTCCGTTCTCAGAGCCTTCCACAAAGTCCGACAGCGGCCGGAAGGTGTACCCCATCTCCTCCCATTTCGTCAGCACCTCATCCAGAATTTCCCCGTTGGTTTTGGACGTGCTGTGGAGCAGTACGATGGCGCCGGGATGTATCCGGCCCATGAGCTTCTCCATGGCCTCCTCATGGCTGGGCTGCGCGTCGATGTTCCAGTCCACATAAGCAAGGCTCCAGAAAAAGGTGGAATATCCCATGTCCTTGGCCATCTTCAAATTTGAAGTGCTGTACTTTCCCTGAGGCGGCCTGTAATACATAGCCATATCCATTCCTGTGACCTCCCTGAACAGATTCGCAACATCGTCCATTTCCTTCCTGAAGGAATCCTCGTCTGAAATTTTCGACATGTCAGGGTGATGATATGTATGATTTCCAACGGCGTGACCATCAGCCACCATGCGTTTTACAATGTCCGGTGCCGACTCCAGCATATGCCCCACCACAAAGAAGGTGGCCGGTGCATTATGGGCCTTCAGCGCATCCAGTATGGGTTCCGTGTTACCGTTTTCATAGCCGCAGTCAAAGGTCAGATACAGTACCTTCTCGTCTCCTTCCGCCATGTAATAGGCATTGTACTGTTTCATCTCATCCACAGTAGCATTTCCCGTGGGCTTTTGTCCGCTTCCGCCAAATCCAAGCCCCCAGTTTTCCGCGTCTGCCAGCAGGTCCGAGGCCTGTTCCGCAGTTATTCCACTGCCGCTTTCCTGACCTGTAACCATCTGGTCTGTCACATTTGTCCGCCCCGCTGCATTCCGGTCTGCCGCATTTGTCTGCCCCGTCTCCTGCTCTGCCACCGCATTCTGTCCTGCTGCCTCCTTGGTTTGCACCATGGATTCCGCTGTAACTCTGCCCAGAAAAAACATTGCCACCAGAAACACCGCCGTGGGAATGACCTTTTTCCAATTGATATGTTCATTATGTATGATTTTATCCAGTTCGTCTTTTACAATAA
>CAMWJV010000206.1 GCA_947174665.1 uncultured Lachnospiraceae bacterium | reverse complement strand
GTCCTCCGATGTCAGTGCAGGCTTCGACCCTAATTTCCGCTCCTGTTTTGAACTGAAGAATGCGGCATGGCTGGGCGCAGGCATGGTGTTCAACAAATTTACGGGTTCCAGAGGTAAGTCCGGCTCCAATGATGCCAATGCGGAGTACATTGCCCATCTTCGGAAGATTCTGGATGAGAAGGAGGTAGTGTACCAGACCGCAGAGCTTGGCAAGGTTGATGTTGGCGGCGGCGGAACCATCGCCTATATTCTGGCACTGTATGGCATGAATGTCATCGACAGCGGCGTTCCCGTGCTGAACATGCATGCTCCATGGGAGGCCACCAGCAAGGCTGACATTTACGAGGCATACCGCGGTTACAAGGTGTTTGCGGAAAACTGTGCATTGTGAGGAACATGCATTCTTCCGGTATGATTATTGCGGAGGAAACAGGATGTTAAAAAAGAGTGATTTTTATTTTGATCTGCCCCAGGAGTTGATTGCACAGGATCCTCTGGAGGATCGCTCGGCATCGAGGCTGCTGGTGCTGGATAAGGAGACAGGGGCGGTGTCCCATCATGTGTTCCGGGAGATTGCGGATTATCTGAAGCCCGGCGACTGCCTTGTGTTGAACAACACAAAGGTGATCCCGGCGCGTCTCCTGGGAGAGCGTGAGGGCACCGGAGCCCATGTGGAGGTGCTGCTCTTAAAGCGCAGGGAGGCGGATGTCTGGGAGACTCTGGTGAAGCCGGGGAAAAAGTGCAGGCCCGGTACAGCCTTAAGCTTTGGAGACGGGCTTTTAAAGGCTCAGGTGCTGGAGACGGTGGAGGAGGGAAACCGCCTGATCCGGTTCGAGTATAAAGGGATTTGGGAGGAGGTTCTGGACCGGCTGGGGGAGATGCCCCTGCCGCCCTATATCACCCACAAATTGAAGGACAGGAACCGTTACCAGACCGTATATGCAAAATATGAAGGATCCGCCGCTGCCCCCACAGCGGGACTGCATTTTACAAGGGAACTTCTGGAACAGATTGAGTCGAAAGGTGTGAACATTGCCTATGTGACGCTGCATGTGGGACTGGGTACTTTCCGGCCCGTGAAGGAGGAAAATATTCTGGACCATCACATGCACTCCGAGTATTATCAGATTTCGGAGGAGGCAGCCGGGAAGATCAACGGGGCAAAGGGCGCCGGAGGACGAGTTATCTGTGTGGGAACCACCAGCTGCCGCACCGTGGAGAGCGCTGCGGACGAAAATGGTATAGTCCACGCCGGCAGTGACAACACGGAGATATTTATATATCCGGGGTACAACTTCAAGGTGCTGGATGCACTGATCACGAATTTTCATCTGCCGGAGTCCACACTGGTCATGCTGGTCAGCGCCCTGGCGGGCAGGGAGAAGGTGCTGGACGCTTACCGGGAGGCAGTCAGGGAGCGCTATCGTTTTTTCAGCTTCGGGGATGCAATGTTTATCAAATGACACAAGCGGGACTAAATGCCGGGCAGCCGCCTGTGAAAGAGAGTTTGCCGGTATGATACACGAAGGAGGGAAGAAGAGCATGAATGAGAGAAGAAAAAATAAAAGGACTGATATGCCTTCAAGGCTTGTCATCAAGAGGATTGATGGCAATGTGGGAAAAGAAGCTGCCATCGAAATTGTGGATGTTTCCAAAACCGGAATCGGATTTGAGTGTGCTGAAGCACTGCAGATAGGAGAAGTATACGAAGCCTATCTCACCATCTGGACCCAGGAGGTTCTGCATTCGCTGCTGCAGATTGTGAGAATTGAACTTCGGCCCGGCGGATATTCTTACGGTGCAGTCTTTATCGGTATGGCGGAGACGGATTCGTCCAGGATCGAGACCTATCAGACTGTCAGTGAGATGAGAAAATAAGATGAAGAAAAAAATTGCCATAACGGTGCCGGCAGCAGTCCTGTTGCTGGCACTTTACATGCTGATATTTGGTTTTTCCGCTCAGGACGGCGAAACTTCAGGTTCCTTGAGCCGGATGATTTCCGAAAGGTGCGTGGAATTATTTAATAATCTGTCCGGCGGACACTGGACGGAAGGTTTCATGCAGGGCCTGGCGGAGTATTTTGAACATCCCCTCCGGAAGCTGGGACATTTTTCGGAGTACGCCTGCATGGGCATTCTGCTGTATGTTCTGTGGAGTCAATGGATTAAGAGGGGTAGAAAGCTGTATGTGCTGATTGTGCTGTGGGTCTTTTGTTCCGCAGCGCTGGACGAGTTTCACCAGTTGTTTGTGCCGGGACGCTACGGCAGCTTTGCAGACGTACTTCTGGATACCTGCGGCGGAGCCTTCGGAATGCTGCTGTGCGCCGTAATCGGAAAAATCAGGGAGCGGATGCGGCACAGGCGTTATCAGCGTCGGACATGAATGGTGTAATCAGCAGACTCCAGAAGTTGAACTGCCGTATTCATGGAAGGTTCATCATAGAACTCAACCAGAAGCACGCCGTCCTCGGATTCCCGGTTGTGGGTGATGCCGATATTCTTGATGCTCAGTTCATGATTTGCAAGAAGTGTTGCGATATGAGCCAGAGCGCCTGTCTTGTCTGCAATGTCCACATTGAAGCTGTAGGAACGCTTGATGGGACCGCTGGAAGCATTGATGAAGGAGTCACGGTAAATCCTGGCGCTGTCAAACAGGTGGTAGAGCTCCTGCTCACTTTTTGCTTCCAGATCTGCCTTGACAGCGGAGAGCGAATCTATGTAGGCCTGCAGGAGCGCGGAAATATTTTCCGTGTTGGTCAGACAGATCTGCTGCCACATGGCGGCGGAGGAGGACGCAATCCTTGTGATGTCCTTGAATCCGCCCGCAGCAATCATTTTCATGATTCCGTCCTCCGAATCGCTGTCCCGCACCAGATTTACCAGAGATGCTGCGATAACATGGGGAAGGTGGCTGACGGCTGCCGTGACATAATCATGCCTGCGATAGTCCAGAATAAGGGGAATCGCACCCATCTGCACTGTCAGATCCCTGTATGCCGCCACCTTTTCCCTGGGGACGGAGGGAGTGGGAGTCAGGATGTAATAAGCATTTTCCAGCAGGGCAGCTTTGGAGTTGATATAGCCTGTCCGCTCACTGCCTGCCATGGGGTGGCCGCCGATGAAGCAGTGCTCCAAGCCTGCCTCGCGGATAGCACTGTGGATGGTGGTCTTGACGCTGCCGACATCTGTCATAATGCATTTATCAGAAATCACCTTTTATAAGAAA
>CAMWJV010000205.1 GCA_947174665.1 uncultured Lachnospiraceae bacterium | reverse complement strand
CAGTCAACCCTTCGGGCAAGCTGGCATTTACCATTGCAAAGCGATATGAGGACTATCCGGCAGCCGGCCACTTTTCATGGGATAAGGAAAACGAAGAAAGTTTGCTTACATATGAAAGCTATGGGTTAAATGCGGCGGATAACGGAAGCACAGGGTATGCCAAAAGTCCGGTTACTGTTTACTGGGAAGATATATATGTGGGATATCGATATTTTGATACCTTTGCAAAGGAACCGCTGTATGCGTTCGGTTATGGGTTATCTTATACGGAATTTGAAATTAAGTGCCTTGGTGCTGTTAAAGGACGAGAGGGTATTGAAGTTCAGGTATGTGTAAGGAATATTGGAAATACAGCAGGTAAGGAAGTCGTACAGTTATATCTGGCAAACGATAGCAGGACTTTTGAACATGCCATTCAGGAATTAAAGGGATTTGAAAAGACAGGGCTTATACAGCCGGGAGAAGAGGAACAGATCTGCATTACGGTTCCGTGGAAGGAATGGGGCAGTTATGATGAAGAGAAGGCAGCTTATCTGATAAGGCAGGGGGATTATCGGATTCTGGTGGGGAATTACTCACGAAATACAAAGAATGCTGCAGTGGTGCGGGTTGGACAGGATATTCTTTTCAGACAGTGCGCCAACCGTCTGGGTATTCGGGAGTGTAATCGTGGGAAGTTGGAATTCCTGACTTGTTCAGGGGAGAGGGGAGAAGGTAATGTTCCTGAGGAGATGATAGAAGGAAATGCTCATGAGAAGTTGATAGAAGGAAATACTCTGAGGAAGATGATAGAAGGAAATACTCAGGAGAAGATGTTAGGCTGGGATTTATCGGAACAGACATCGGGCGGAAATACAATGGAAGGAAATTTATGCATGCCGAAAATTCTTGTAAATCCTGAAGATATACCTGAAGTTATTAAAGTAGTAGATTCCATGAACGCTTCAACAGTCTGTGACAGCGGAGCGGCAAAAGTTAAGCAACTGTCCGTCGAACAGCTTGCGGCTCTTTGTGTAGGTTATGGGCCAGGTACGCCTTTTGCTGCTTTTCGGGAGGAAAACGATCCGGAAACGATTTTCGACCGGGATGGAAAGCCGCTTACAATAAACAGTCATCCCATCGGTTATAATGGTTATGTATCGCCGGCGATTGAGGATGCAGGAATATATTCTGTCTTTTACAAGGATGGACCGGCGGGGATCGGTGAGATGGCATGGCCATCGGAAATGCTGACTGCCTGTGCGTTCAATAAAAATATATGGTATCAATTCGGAGACGCTGTAGGTGCAGAGTGCGAAAAGCAGCAGGTTGATGTCTGGCTGGCTCCTGCGGTGAACCTGCACAGACATCCTCTTGGCGGGAGGAATTTTGAGTATTTTTCGGAAGACCCTTACTTAACCGGTATCTGTGCCTGTGAAGTGGCAAAGGGAGCGCAGGAAAACCATCCTGTACTGGTATGTCCGAAACATTTTGCGGTAAATGAGCAGGAAACTTTCAGGCGGGGAAGCGGCAATAAGCACTATGATGCGGTAGATTCCATTCTCAGCGAACGGGCGGCAAGAGAGATTTATCTGAAACCTTTTGAAATGCTGGTAAAAGAAGCGGACATTGCCTGTCTGATGACTTCCTTTAATAAGATCAATGGGGTGTTTGTGGCAGGAAATGCAGACCTTTGTACCCATATCTTAAAGGAAGAATGGGGATATAAAGGCGTGGTTGTCACGGATTGGGGCGATATGGATGTGGTAGTGGACGGTGCGGATGCTGTTGCGGCGGGCAATGATGTTGTTATGCCCGGAGGGCCGCCGGTGATTGCGCAGATTTTGCAGGGATACAGGGAAGACAGGGTTTCACGGGAAAATTTAGAGGCCGCAGTCGTGCATTTATTATATATGACAGAGAAAAGAATGGAGAGCCGACATGGAGCAATCAAAGGAGCTGTTTTCAAATAAAGATTTAAAAGCAATGATCGTCCCGCTGTTTTTAGAACAGTTGCTCGTTATGCTGGTAGGGATGGCGGATACGCTTGTGGTAAGCTATGCAGGGGAAGCGGCAGTATCGGGCGTTTCGCTGGTCAATCAGTTTAATACGATTTTTATCTACCTTTTTACAGCACTTGCTTCCGGAGGCGCTGTCGTGATCAGCCAGTATATCGGCAGGAACGAAAATGACAGTGCCGGGAAATCCGCAAGCCAGCTTCTCCTGTTTTCTACACTGTTTTCTATGCTTATTGCGGTGCTGGTATTGGTTGGAAATAGGGGAATGCTGCGGTTGATGTTCGGAAAAGTAGAAGATTCTGTTATGCAGGCGTGTATTACATACCTGAGAATTTCCGCCTATTCTTATCTCGCGCTGGCAGTTTATAATGCGGGAGCCGCGGTTTACCGAAGTCTCGGAAAAACCAGCGTAACGATGTATCTGTCTATTGCGTCCAATATTATTAATGTGATTGGCAATATCATCGGTGTGTTTGGTCTTCGTGCCGGTGTCGCAGGCGTTGCATGGCCGTCCCTGATTGCCCGGACATTCTCGGCGGTGGTGATTACGCTGCTTTGTTTTCGGAAGACAAACGAGGTGTTTTACAGAGGCAGGTGGATATTCATGTGGGACGGAACCTTGATGAAACGAATTTTGAACATTGCGGTTCCAAACGGAATTGAGAATGGGATTTTTCAGTTGGTGAAGGTGGCTTTAAGCAGCATCGTGGCGCTTTTCGGAACCTATCAGATTGCCGCAAACGGTGTGGCACAGAGTATCTGGTCCATGGCAGCCTTGGCAGGCGTATCCATGGGGCCTGCATTTATTACAGTGATCGGGCAGTGCATGGGGAATAAAGATATCGAAGCAGCCGAGTATTATTTCAGGAAACTTACAAAGATAACGCTTTTGCTTTCGGCGGGGTGGAATCTTCTGATCTTCCTGCTGACACCGTTTGTTATGAAGTTCTATTCTTTATCGCCGGAAACAAAGAATCTTGTGATCTGGCTGGTACTGATCCACAATGTATTTAATGCGGTGGCGTTTCCCTTTTCCGGAGCGCTCAGCAATGGGCTGCGGGCGGCCGGCGATGTAAAGTTTACGATGTATGTTTCCGTTGCATCTACTATTTTGGGGCGGTTGCTTTTGTCGTACTTTTTAGGGATTATGCTGGATATGGGAGTGATTGGTATTGCCGTGGCAATGGTCTGTGACTGGAGTATCCGGGCGGTGATTTTCCTGTGGAGGCAGAAGTC
>CAMWJV010000204.1 GCA_947174665.1 uncultured Lachnospiraceae bacterium | reverse complement strand
CTTCCGTACCGTAAGCCACCTTAGGTACGCCGTATAAAATTGTTGTGTTTGAAATTTCCATTTTGTCACTTATCCTTTCTTTGAGGGGCCGCCGTCCATAAACCTATGTCTTCTTGTTCCGGTGCGGCAGCTTTAGAAATCAGGTTTCGCCAAGATCCGGAGTCGGATTCTTTCTTGGCAGATCAGGGCCGAATACCCCGGCGCATAGCCGTATGGGAGTAATCGCAGGGCGCTCGATACGAAATTGTGTCGGCGTATAGCCTGTAAACCGCCTGAAAACCCGGGAGAACACAGTCCTGCCCGAATAGCCGAAATGTATGGCGATATCGATGATCTTATCATCTGTGTACAGAAGCGACTGCGCAGCATTGGCGATTTTGCGCTCCTGGATATAGCGGGACAGGGACTTCCCGGTATTTTCACGGAATACATCACGGATATGGGCCAGGGAAAATCCGGTCTGGCAGGCCAGTTCCTCCAGATGGATTTCTTCCTGTACACGAGCCTCCACAAAGGTACAGACTGACCAGATAAGGATATACTGATTCATTGTCCATCGCCTCCAATCTGAATTGCTTCGAAGCAATTCAAAGTATAACACAGTTCAGGGGACGGCGCGCGACGATTTTGAGGATGTCAGGATTTGGCAGCCGATTTGGACAAGCGATGTTGATTGCGTGAATCATGAATATTTCGCAATTTTTGTCAACTGTCAAGGTGAAGAATCATGTATAATAAATCTAAAGGCAGGGCATTCAAATACGTGTTATAGGATATTGCGGGCGAAGCGTATTCACGAAGAGGTAAGTCTGTACGCTTAGGTCTGTGATGCAGATGGGGAATAGGATGGATTACCGGGAGCATATAGAAAGGGTTATAGATTTTATAGAGGAAAATTTGCAGTGCGACATTAATTTGGCAGATTGTGCCAGGGTGAGCGGGTATTCCCCTTATCACTTTCTGCGCATATTTCGGGATGTGGTGGGGGTGACTCCTGCGGATTATATCCGCAAGCGCAGAATTTCTGAGATTTCCAAAGAAATCATGCGGGGAAACAGGTGCATATCGCCGATTGCGTTTCAGTACGGGTTCAATTCCAAGGAGAATTTTGTGAGGGCATTTAAGATGGAACACCATATTCTGCCCACGGAATACAAGGAAGCACAGAACAGCCTGAAATTGTATGAAAGGTTTCGGTTTGAATCAAGGGATTTTTCTGTGATTCCCCGGATTGTGGAAATCCGGCCCTTTTACCTGACCGTGTATGAATGCGATGAGGAGGTTGTGCCCAATTTCTGGAATAAGTACAATGCCAGGGGGATGTCCTTAAAATTATCCGGTGGCAGAGAGGTGTGGGATTACGGTGTGAGCAGCTGGAATTATGAGGGAAACAGATTGGATTACTATATCGGCATACAATCCGAGTATGCCGCAGGCGATATTCAGGGCACTCAGGAGTTATGTATTCCGGGCGGTTTATATGCGGTATTTTCCACCCCGGCGGCGACCCAGGACACTTTTGTGCCTCAGATTCACAGGACATGGGACTACATCAAAGAGTGGTTTTTGGACAGCGAATATTTACGCAAGAGCGGTTACGAATTCGAGTGCTATTGCGAGAAGAGCAGGCTGTTTTCGGAGGACATCTACATTCCGGTGGAGAGGAAGTGAAGACGGAAAGTGCTCTACCGAAATGCGATGTCGGCTGGAGTGGTGCAGATCTTGAAATGGGAAAAAGGGAGAAGTTTGGCATGAAGCAAAAAATGATAGATTTTTTATTGGAAAACGCGAATCCCTCAATTAAGCTGAGAGTAAAAAAAGAGATTCTGAAAAATCTTACCAAACAGGAAGAAACACAATTACAGGAACAAATATTGAAAGAAAAAATTATCAGGTTTATTGAAGAGAAGCAATTGGTAAACGGCTGGATAGGATTGGGATTTCATGGAAGTAACAAGAATGCCGGACAGTATGACAACCAGGAAGTCGGTACGAAATATTTGGGGGAGAAGGGACTAAAGGGAACAGAGCTTTTAGACAGAGCCATGGATGCTTATGTAACTACAGAATTAACAGATATGTGTTATGGAACCAGGGGACAATACTGGAGTGAATTTGAAATTCCTGCACAGGGTCAGAATCTTGTCAGATGTGCCTGTATTGCGAGGGCTCGCTACGATGATGTAATAGATATTTCGCCGCAAATTGAGCTTTCTCTGGAATCCTTTCAGAGAGTGACTCAGGTGGATTCTATATGGGATGTCTCCCGCCCTGTAAAAAAGGGCCGGTTATTTAATAAAAATGAAAGGTGGCCATGCAGGTATCACCTTGAAATACTGACTTTTACAACAGATCAATGGAAAAATGAAGAGAATGTTGCCATGCTTGCGGAGTCCTTTAAAAGACTGATGAGAACAGACCGGGAGGAAATCATTAATACTCCTGTCGCATGCTGGGTGGGCAATCATGCCGTGGGCCCGGGATGGCTGCTTAATGAAGGCTACTCTATCTCAGGGAACGGTCTGAACCGTCATACAAGTGACGGGGTACGCAGAACAAATCTGGAAAAAGCAGAATGGTTATCGCGCTGTGGTTTATATCAACATTTGCCGGAGCTTAGGGAAGAGGTCGAATTTATTGTTGATAATATTAATTCGGACGGAGTCTATTCTGCCCCAATGTACGATGACGAGTTCAGAGGATGGTCGCCGTATTTTGGCGCACAATTGGAGACGGATTGGAGGGCAAAGATTCGCAGACAATGTGATGTTACTTTCAGGGCATTGCTGATCATTCATTACGCGGGGATAATGCCGGACTGAACATTCTGCCCTTGCCGGGCGCCGGAGTGCAGAGACGGAATTTTGAATAAAGGAGGAAAATTACATGATGAAGAAACTGAACATTACATGGGACGGCGTCTTTGACTCCACGGGCTACTTGTTTTCCTTTGCAAAAGCCCTCAGCTGCGCCGTGAAAAACAGCCCGTTCTCGGAGTTGGCGGAGGATATTGTGGCATCCAGCGGATTTGCGTTCCGTATGTGGGTATCTCCGGATCTCTGCCCCAGCGCCACCAGCATCTGGCAGTTCGACCTGCAAAAAAGCTGTGTGGAGAACGGCGGCATATGCTGCAATTATATCGAAAGGCTGTGGGGACAGGAGGACGAGGAAGAAAAACGGCGTCTGGAGGCGATTGATCTGATCCGACAGAGCATAGACAGCGGTATTGCAGCCGTAAGCTGGGATATCGGCGTCTGTGAGTGGGGGCTTATCATCGGTTATGACGATGAGACAGAGAAATTTGCGGTGCTGCCCATCACCGGACAGGAGGGAGAGATGGACTATGCC
>CAMWJV010000203.1 GCA_947174665.1 uncultured Lachnospiraceae bacterium | reverse complement strand
TCAACAGACCCGGACATAGACGCGCAGGGCGCCTGCATAGGACCTAAGGGCGGGCTGGCCATTCTGTCGGTTATGGACGCGGACAACCTCCGCTATGCCATTATGTCGGGAGATGCAAAAGCTATCTCAAAGGCACCCGGCATCGGCGCAAAGACGGCGCAGCGGGTCATCCTTGATCTGAAGGACAAGATTTCCATAGATGATGCCCTGATAAGCCGTGAAATTGCTGCTACGGCGGCAAATGCAGGACTTCAGGGTGATACACCCCAGAAGCGGGAGGCTATCGAAGCTCTTGTTTCCCTGGGATACGGACAGGCCGAGAGTGCCAAAGCGGTCAATGCCATTGAAGGCATCGAAGACATGGATTCCGGGGCGGTGCTGAAGGCTGCATTAAAAAGGATGTGGTAATTATGCCGGTTAAAAGAACCATTGAGACAAATATAACAGAAGAAGATATTAAGATAGAAGGCTCCCTTCGTCCTCGGACACTGGACGATTATATCGGGCAGGAGAAGGTAAAGGAGAACCTTAAGATATACATTGAGGCGGCAAAGCAGCGGGGAGACGCTCTGGATCATGTGCTGTTTTACGGCCCGCCCGGGCTGGGCAAAACTACTCTGGCGGGGATTATCGCTAATGAGATGGGGGTTCACCTGAAAGTAACAAGTGGTCCTGCTATTGAAAAGCCGGGGGAAATAGCAGCCATCCTCAACAATCTGGAGGAGGGCGACCTGCTCTTTGTGGATGAAATTCACCGGTTGAACCGCCAGGTGGAGGAAGTGCTTTATCCTGCCATGGAGGATTACTGTATTGACATTATGATAGGAAAGGGCTCCACGGCCCGCTCCGTGCGGCTGGAGCTTCCGAAATTTACGCTGGTTGGAGCCACTACCAGAGCCGGTCTGTTAACCGCTCCCCTGAGGGACAGATTTGGTATGATACATCATCTGGAATTTTATACCGTTGAAGAACTTCAGGTCATTATTCTGCATTCCGCCAGAGTGCTGAATGTGGAACTTGAGTCCGGCGGCGCGCTGGAGATGGCCCGCAGAAGCCGCGGAACACCCAGGCTTGCAAACCGTATTTTAAAACGCGTCCGGGATTTTGCACAGGTGAAATATGACGGAATCATTACGGAAGAGGTGGCAAGGACAGCACTGGATCTGATGGATGTGGATAAGCTTGGTCTGGATCATATCGACCGCAATATGCTGCGCACCATCATCAGTAAATTTGACGGCGGCCCGGTAGGGCTGGATACCCTTGCAGCGGCTATCGGTGAGGATGCCGGTACTATTGAAGATGTTTATGAGCCTTATTTGATCAAAAACGGTTTTATCAACCGCACTCCCAGAGGAAGAGTAGCCACGGAGCTGGCGTATCGACATATGGGTTACAGTTCAGCCATGCAGAATTGATTGTACAATTTGTACGTGGGAGCTTGCTCACTAAGGACAAATTGTATAATTAATTCTATAGGGCGAACGCCTGTCATGAAATAAATTGCCGGCAAAAGTGTTAAAGTGTTGATGAAAGTGTATATATTCCGGCAATTTATGAATGGCATGGCTGAACTGTAACACAAACAGCGCTATACGTAAATTTTTTTTACTTGCCTGTAAGGTAATATTGATATATAATAGGCTTCGAGAGTATGTTTCAAGTAGAAGAGGTGAATCATATGTCGTCCAAAACGGATACGGAAGTCATTATCGGCGGGAAAGTACTGACACTCAGCGGATATGAAAGCGAGGAGTACCTGCAGAAGGTTGCTTCATATATCAACAACAAACTGAATGAATATAATAAATTGGACAGTTTCAGAAGACAGCCCATGGACAAGCAGAGCGTACTGCTTCAGTTGAACATTGCAGACGATTACTTTAAGGCCAAGAAACAAATCTCCATTTTGGAGGAGGAACTTCAGACGAAGGAGAAGGAGTTGTATGATTTGAAGCATGAACTGATCTCTGCACAGATAAAGCTTGAGAGCTCGGAGGAACAGGTCAGGACACTTCAGCAGGACATGAATGAAAATGCAAAAAAAGTTGCACAGCTGGAAACAGAATTAAAGAAAAGGTAATATTTGGCTGTCCGGATACGGACAGCTTTTCTTTTGAGGGCATACTATGAAAAATGTAAACTGTGTGGAACTGTTGGCTCCCGCCGGAAATCCGGCTGCCTTTTACGGAGCGGTGAATGCCGGTGCTGATGCGGTCTATCTGGGCAGCCGGCGTTTTGGGGCAAGGGCTTATGCCGAAAACTTTACAGTGGAAGAGATTACAGAATGTATCCGGTACGGCCACATAATGGGATGCAGACTGTATCTTACGGTAAATACGCTGATGAAGGAAGATGAGCTGGCAGAGCTGTACGACCACATTCTTCCGCTTTATGAAAACGGACTGGACGGAGTCATAGTCCAGGACTTTGGCGCTCTTCGTCTCTTAAAGGAGTATTTTCCGGGGCTGGAACTTCATGCCAGCACACAGATGACCCTGTGCAGCGCTGACGGAGCAAGGCTTTTGAAAAATATGGGAGCCAGCAGAATTGTACCTGCCAGGGAAATCAGTCTTGAGGAGATAAAGAAGATTAAGGGAAAGGTTGATATAGAACTGGAGACCTTTGTCCACGGCGCTATGTGTTATTGTTACTCAGGACAATGCCTTTTCAGCAGTATACTCGGAGGAAGGAGCGGCAACAGGGGACGCTGCGCTCAGCCCTGCCGTCTGCCCTATTCCGCGGAGATAAATGGGAAGAAAAGCCGTGAGCAGTATTTTTTAAGCCTGAAGGACATGTGTAACGTAGAGCATATACCGGAATTGATTGAAGCCGGAATTGATTCCTTCAAGATAGAGGGACGCATGAAGAAACCGGAGTATGCCGCAGGCGTCACTGCCGTATACCGCAGGTATATTGATCAATACTATGAACTGCGGGCAAAATACGGGGCAGAGGAGGCGACAGAGCTTTTTTCTGTGGAGAAGGCCGACAGCCATATTTTAACTTCCCTCTATATTCGCAGTCAGGTTCAGGACGGATATTATTTCAGGAAAAACGGCAGGGAAATGATCACACTGGACAGCCCTGCTTACAGCGGAAATGATGAAGCTCTGCTGACAAATATCAGGCGGCAGTACCTTGAGGAGAAAAAGAGGCTGCCTCTGACGTTTCATGGTGTTTTTCGGAAGGATGAGCCTGTTTCCCTTACCGCAGCCGTGGGGGAGAAGACAGTCACCGTTATGGGGGAGCCTGGGCAGAAGGCGGTCCGTCAGCCCATCACGGAGGAAAATATCAGAAAACAGCTTGGAAAGCTGGGCGACAGCCCTTTTTCTGCGGTCGAGATTCTGATAGATATGGACGAGGATGTATTTTATCCCCTTGGGC
>CAMWJV010000202.1 GCA_947174665.1 uncultured Lachnospiraceae bacterium | reverse complement strand
GGCCTCCTCCACACTGTAAGCCACCTCACTGCGGGCCACTCAATGCCCAGCTCGTTCATTGTCTTCTTAAACTCAATCCGGTCCTCGCCGCGCTCAATGGCATCCACCTGAACACCGATAACCTTCACATTATATTTCTCCAGAATGCCGGCTCCTGCCAGCTCAGCGCACAGGTTCAGCCCCGACTGCCCTCCCAGATTGGGCAGCAGCGCATCCGGCCGTTCCTTAGCAATAATCTGCTCCAGGCGCTCCTTGTTCAGAGGCTCGATATATGTGACATCAGCCGTCTCAGGGTCGGTCATGATGGTGGCGGGATTGGAATTCACCAGCACAATTTCATAGCCCAGCTTTTTCAGAGCCTTGCAGGCCTGAGTGCCGGAATAGTCAAACTCGCAGGCCTGCCCGATGATAATAGGGCCCGAACCTATGATAAGTACCTTATGGATGTCTGTTCTCTGTGTCATTTTGAACCTCCTTGATTATGTGAATTATTGTCGTATGCCGAAAGAATCCTGATACATTTACACACCTTTTTTTGACTCCTTGTGCTCCTCCGCCCGGGCGCGCATCTCCCTTGCATTGGACATGGCCGCCTCGGACAGTTCATCACCGCCCAGCAGTCTGGCCAGTTCGCGCATTCCCTCTTCCTCCTCCAGCGACCGAATGTCTGTGATCGTATTGTCCTCTACGCTGCTCTTCTCTATACAGAAATGCCTGTCCGCCATAGCTGCTATCTGGGGCAGGTGGGTAATGCAGATGACCTGATGGGTGTGGGCCAGGGTGTCAAGCTGCTCCGATACCTTCCATGCCGTCCTGCCGCTGATTCCCGCGTCTATCTCATCAAAGATCAGTGTGTCAACGTCATCCCTGCCCGCCAGCACCGTCTTGATTGCCAGCATGACACGGGACAGTTCGCCTCCGCTTGCCACCTGGCTTAAGGGCTTTAACGGCTCTCCCGGATTAGTGGAGATCAGGAATTCCACATCATCCCAGCCCTTCGCCGTAACAGTCTGTTCAGTGCGGACCGCAATTTCAAATTCCACCGTCAGAAAATTCAGCTGAACCAGCGCATCCTGCAGCTGCTGCTGCAGTACCAGCCCGTTCTTTCGCCGGATTTCGGACAGTTTTCCGCACGCCGCTTCCAGTTCTTTCTCCGCCGACTCCAGTTCCTTTCCCAGCTTTGCCACATAAGCGTCATAGTCCTCCAGCCTTTCCAGCAATTCCTGCCTTCCCTGCCCATAGCTTATGACGTCCTCAATGGTTTTTCCGTACTTTCCCTTCAAATGATTCAGAAGGTTCAGCCTCTCCTCTGTGACCGCAAAGTCCTCCTCGTCAAACTCGCAGTCATTCATATATTCCGCAACATCTCTGTTATAATCAGCCAGAAGGCTGTCAATCTCCGATAATTGTTCTTCCAGTTCCTCCAGTCTCTTATCATAGGATGAAACGCTTCGCACCGCCCGCAGTGCCCGGCCCAGCGCGCTTCCGGCGCCCTCCTCACTGTCGTTTCCCGTTATCCGGCAGCTCTCTGACAGACTTTCTATTATCCTTTTACTGTTGACCATGAGGCGATAGCGCTGTTCCAGCTCCTCATCCTCTCCCTCCCGCAGCCTCGCCGCCTCAATCTCCTGCCATTCAAATTCAGCAAGCGCCCGCTCTCTGGCCTTTGTCTCTTCATCCATGGTGTCTTCCGCCAGTTTTTTTCTAAGCTCCCTGCACGTGCTGTATTCCCGGGCCACCGCCTCCGCCGCCGCATCATATTCCTCACCGCAGTAGGAGTCCAGAATTTCCATGTGCTTCCGTTTATTCAGCAGCGACTGATGCTCATGCTGGCCGTGAATATCAATCAGTACCTCAGCCAGTTCTTTCACCTGCTTTGCCGTCACGGTCTCCCCGTTAATCCTGCAGACACTTTTCCCTACCTGCATTTTCCGGCTGATGATCACCGCACCATCCTCGGACACCTCCAGCTCCATCTGCGCCAGTTTTTCCCGCACTCTGTCGCTGTCTCCCTCAAACACAAGCTCCACCAGGGCGCTCTCCGCCCCCGTTCGCAGCATTTCCTTCTCAAATTTTCCTCCCAGCGCCAGGTTGATGCTGCCGATCAGCAGGGACTTGCCTGCTCCCGTCTCGCCGGTCAGTATATTCAGTCCACTGCCGAATTCAACCTCTGTCTCCTGAATCAGCGCCAGATTTTTCACATGTAAGCTTTGTAGCATATCTTATCTGTATTTCCCTCCCATAAAGTTATTATCTAAATAGTTCCTGCATTTTCTCCATCAGTGCTCTGGTCTCCTCCACGGTGCGCACTGCCACGAAAATCGTGTCATCTCCTGCGATGCAGCCCACTACCTCGGCAAACTGCAGGGCATCCAGTGCCGCTGCCACCGCCATGGCCATTCCTGAAACCGTTTTGACAACCAGAATATTCTGCGCCATGTCCATAGAAACGAATCCGTCTCTGAGCACACGGATGTATTTGTCACCTATATGCCCGTCCACCTGCTCCAGAACAACATATTTCTGCCCGCCTCCGCCTGTGGGAACCTTGGATAGTTTCATCTCCCGTATATCCCTGGATACTGTTGCCTGTGTCACCGTAAATCCCGCCTCCCGCAATTTGCAGGCAAGCTCTTCCTGGGTCTCCACATCACATTTTTGAATAATTTCTGCAATCTTTTCATGTCTATGCTTCTTCATATCCATATTTATACCTTCTTCATAAATTTTTCCGTCACGTCGGCTGCAGGAAGGATCTTTTTTCTTCCGACCTTCACTCTGACATCTTTCCGTGAAGCACCTCCAGGAAGCTGACTCTGTTCAGCCTCAGGAATTCCGTTATCTTCTCCGACTGCGTAATCCGAATCTTTTCACCGGTGCGGAGGGGAATCCCATGACTGCCGTCAAAGCTTGCCTCCACAGTCTGCACACTACCGTCACTGTTCTGCGGAATCTCTATTTCTATCACGTCCTCCGCCGACAGGATAATGCTTCGCTGGTTCAATGTGTGAGGACAGATGGGCGTCAGCATGATCAGCTTTGCCTTCGGTTCCACCAGCGGCCCTCCGGCCGACAGATTATAACCGGTTGAACCGGTGGGGGTTGTAACAATCATACCGTCCGCACTATAATCGTTCAAAAATTGTCCGTTGACGTAAATATTGAATCTTATAATCTGCAGCGGTCCCTTTCGAGCGATAACAATATCGTTCAGAGCCCAGCCCTCTTCCGTCCTGCCTGCTTCCAAAAATGCCCTGCCGTACAGCATCATGCGGCTCTCCCGCTCATAATCCCCCTGAATCAGGCGTTCCAAAGCTTCCTCCAGATTTTCAGGCTCAATCTCCGTCATATACCCCAGTGTGCCCAGATTGACACCGATTATGGGAATATTCAGTTATCTGGTCTCC
>CAMWJV010000201.1 GCA_947174665.1 uncultured Lachnospiraceae bacterium | reverse complement strand
AACTCCTCCGCCCGACGAGCCTCCTCCGCATGAAGAGACTCCTCCACCTGAAGAGCCTCCTCCACCTGAAGAACCTCCTCCGCCTGAAGAACTTCCTCCGCCTCCCGAAACGCTGCTACCCTTACCAGAGCCGCCTCCCGATCCGCTGCCTTTCAAGGCAGGAGGCATATGGCTGTCATGTTTTGTAATAACATAGGCCTCCTTTTCGTCCTTCGTTGGAAAATATACACGGATGCTGTCCCCTGCTTCCGGCATGCTATACCAGCCGCTGCCATCCGAGGATGCTGCCACAGTTGAAAATGGAAACCAGTAGGTGCCCTGTTCACGGGTCATATCTCCATTTAATGTCACGCGGACTTTGTCTCTATTAATCTGGGCAGTCTTGCCGTCTACAGAAATTCCGGTAATCCGTCTGTTATATTTACGGTCGGCAAGCATCGCTTGCTTTTGCCTGAGTTCATAGGTGCATACCAATAATCCATCTTTCAATGTCCGTCGCAAGCTGCTGATATACCACGCTGCTCCCTTAAATTGAATCCTGCTGCCTAAGGTATACATTTCATAGCTGTCGATGAAGTATTCAACAAACTGCTGTGGAGTCAGATCCGGGAAACCATTCTTAGATAAGTAGTCATACCGCTCCAAGTCCTTTCCCATACGGTAGGGATTTTTTTCCCAATCCACATCTATATTGGCGGCAGACAATCCTGCCTGGAAACGGGCGCTTTGGTAAGTGGCATCTGCATACAGCCTGTCCGAATAGGCGCTGACAAAGCGGGCCAGAAATTCCCAGTCAGTTTCCTCATACTGAAACCAGATCTGTCCAATCGGCTCCTCTGGGATATTCTTCATGCAGATACACCCGGAATAGGCTTCCATGATCTCTGAAATGACAGAATGTGTAGTCCGGGATATATTTTGAAAGGATCTGGTTTTTCGTTTGGTATCCAGAATCCATGTTGCATCATATGCTTTAAGCTTCACTTCCCTATGGTTGCCCACACGCTTCATACTGCTATCCGCTATGATTCCCTTAAAGAGTATCTTCTCCTTGTCGTCTTCCTTGTAATTGACAATGACTGTTTCCGGCATTTCATAAAATGCCATCTCTTCCGGATCATTATCCAGCACTGCCGATAAGTGCAGTTCGCCGTGATGATTTGGTCTTTGCAGAATTTCCAGTTCCTCAATCGAAATTACCTCTCCCAGAGACAGATATAAATCTTTATAAGTGATCGCGTTTTTCATCCTATGCTTACTCTCCTTCCAAGGTTTCTTGAAGCGGCATAGACAACAGTTCGTTAAGCCTTAATACAAGCGCTTCCAGCAGAAGCCCGTAAGTATCCTTATCCTTCTCAAAGCAGTTATAATTTCCCACTACCTTATTGCTGCCATACCGGATTCTGAAGATGATATTATGCGTCCAGCCTTTTCCTGTGGGTGTCCGGTAGATCAGATAGTCCAGATTTTCCAGTACAATCTCTTTTGTCACTTCTGCAAAGGTATTCACCGCCCTCATACCGCTCGTAAGCTGTTTCTTCCACTTTCCGATGCTTTGCTTTTCCATGGGTCTGTCAGCCACCGTAAGGATCTGGCTCGCATTCTGCTCATGGTTTACAAAAACAGCCACCGCCTGGCTCTCTTCCACACCCGTATAGAAATTCTTGATCAGTACCATGGGAATCTGATCTTCAAAGTAAACTCTGGTCTCAAAATTGCAGGTTTGTCCATCCGGGAATGTCACCCTCCCACTCCTCACGCCTTCCAGCATCTCTTCCAATGTCATCTTAGGCACAGGATTTTCTTTCTCAGCTTTTGCCCCGCTTAATTTTTCTGCCTTTTCCTTTTTCAGTCTTCTGCCTTCCCTCTCAAGCATTGCAATCCGTTCATCTACATATTCCATGCTCTATCCCTCCAAAACCTCCTGCTCTTTTACAAAAGCAGCATCTGCCTTGTATACCCCTGCTTTTTATCAAAGCCGCTGTTCCCATTTTTCCTCTCTCTCAATATGCCCCGGAGCTTTTCATATAAAATTCCGTTTGAGGAATCGGTTATCTTTCTTCCAACACTCTTTTCTACATACCAGACAATAAGCTCCCGTGCTGTCTTTCCCTTTGTGCCCAAAATCTGCATAGCAAAGCATGTATCGTAGAAATTTTCCGTTCCTGTCTTTAGCAGTTCATAGGCATATTCCATAAGAAGCTCTGACCACAGCCCCGGTCCGCCTTCTCCGATAAAAGGCATATGGATTCTGTTCACTGTATCAAACTCCGTCTGGTAATCATCAAAGTTTTCATACTCTGTCCTAAGGCGTGCCCCCTCTTGCAGCCGGAACCTGCCAAGCTCTATTTCTCCGTTTTCCGGCGGGATTTCGTTCATGTAGACATCCCCTAATCCGCCCATGCGGTCCTTCTCATAATCCATGGTGATAAAGCGTACTTTGATATAGGTCAGCTGGTCAGTTGCAGGGCAGTCTGCGCTCCATTCCTCTTCCATTCGGTATATGTTTCCGCCGTGCAGAATCAGTCCGGGATGTATCTTCAGGATATTGTCCGACCAGGTGATTCCGGTTCCTTTCAGTACGCCGTCCCCACAGCCATCCAGCATCATCCTGCTGATCTGGAGCGGGTAATCCCGCAGCTCAACCAGCATTTCTTTTTTCAGGATATTTTTATGTACAAAGACGGGAACTTCAAATTTAAACAAGGTATGTACCTCCTAACAAATGGCAATCTCCCCGATGCTCATGGTCTCCCCGATGCCTATGATGCCAAAGTGATATTCATAATACAGATCCACATGATACCTGATATTGACAAACTGATCGATCACAAACGCCGTCTTGCGCTCCAGCTTCTCACTTTTCTTTTGTCCGATAAACACCAGGATCTCATAAGGATCATCATTGCTGTTATAGACAATGCAGCTTCTTGTCAGAGCACACATCACGCGGCGGAACAATGCCAGACTATCCCCCACGCGCAGCAGGGTAAGCATCCCCTCCAGAAGTATTTCTCTTTCCTTTCCTTCAAAAAGCGCAAAGTCTTTGGCGGCCTCCTCCCCATAAACATGACTTTTTATGGCATCGCTTAACAGCTTCTTATAATATTCTTCTCTGGTCATCCCCATTTTCAGATCACTTTCCGAGAGCTGGTGCATGAATAGCTGGAACAGCCCTTTTCGGAGAGTTGGATAATCCTTCAAGTCCGGATGAAACATATACTGGAATACCGGCTGGAACCTGTAAAAGGGATTCAGCTCCACCTCATAAGGCGCTTCCAGCCTGACAGTATTTAAAAAATCCTCAGAAAGTTCCATATAAGGGCTGCACTTTGGGGCATTCTTGAAACGAATCTCCTTCGGCTCGATTTCCTGCGCTTTTGCCTGGAGCATGATTTCCCATAGATAGTTCATTTCACAAAAGTTCTCCTTCACACAGATATTC
>CAMWJV010000200.1 GCA_947174665.1 uncultured Lachnospiraceae bacterium | reverse complement strand
AATATATGAAGAACCGGGGATTTGCCTGCCAGACAGACCTCTTCCCATCCGGAAAAGAGATGCTGGAGGCGGCAGAATCCATCCAGCAGTATGATGTAATATTCCTTGACATCAGCATGGAGGAAATGGACGGCATCGAAACGGCCAGAAGAATCCGGCAGGTTTCCCCCGATGTCTATATTGTGTTCGTGACGGCATACATCACCTATGCGCTGGAAGGCTATAAGGTCAATGCCGTCCGTTACCTTCTGAAAGAGGACGCCGGGCTTGAAAGCGCGCTGAAGGAGTGCCTGGATGCCATAGCCGCCTTGATGGATTATGCGGAAGTGAAGTGCGAGATTGACTTCCAGGGCGGCAGCAAGAGCATCCCGGTAGATTCCATCCTCTATGTGGAAAGCAGGCTACATAAGGTCATTTTCTTTGTGATGGAGGACGGGGTGAAGGAATACTACAAATACGGCAGGCTGGATGAGGTCGAGCCGGAATTAAGGCAGTATGGTTTTTTCCGTGTCCACCAGAGCTTTCTTGTGAACATGAGGCTTGTGCAAAGTGTTGAGAGATATGTTGCACGGCTGAAAAACGGGACAGAGGTAAGCATATCGAAGAAATATTACAGGGATACAGAAATGGAATACATAAGGGTGCAGGGTGAACTATGATGACGGATTATATCTATACTGTATTTATCATTGCTATGGACATATACTGCTGCATTTTGCTGTTCCAGTCTTTTGCGGAAAAAAGGGACATAAAAAATAAACTCATTCCATTTGCGGAAGTGTGTATACTGGCGGTTCTTTATGTGGTGATCACATTTGCTCTCCAAGATTACATCTATTTCAGATTCATAGCAGTTATCGTGGCAACATCAATCATGATGGCTTTGATGTTCCGGGTTCGGTATCTGAAAGCGCTTGGCTTGTCAATATTTTTTTCCAGTATAGACACTATGGCGGAGTATGCGGCGGCTGTTATATTTGGAAAAATTTATTTCAGGATTCTGGGGCGGGCTTTTGATGCGTCAGATATGTTCCTGGTCTGCATCCTGTCATTGATAAGCAAGATAGCGTTATTTGGAGTTGTGCTGTCCGTGAAAAAGATATTCGGGAGAAAATCCCCGGAACTTTTGACAGGCAGGGAATGGCAGGTTTTATTTTCCATCTCGCTTATCACGGTATTCTCGCTTGCGGCGATGGTGGCGAAGACTGACCTGTTCCAGAATACAAACCAGGACAACACTTTCCTGCTTATTGCAATGGGGCTGTTGCTGATAAATTTCATTATCTATTATCTGGTAAATGAGATTGCAGAGCGTGGGGCGAAGATCAGGGAGGATGCGCTCTTCCGTGAGCGGGTGAGAAATGAGACGGCAATGTACCGTTCCATATCCGAAAATCTGGAAAAACAGCGGAGGAGGACGCATGAATATAAGAACCAGCTTGCCTGCATCAGTGCGCTTGCCACAAAGGGGCAGTACAAAGAGCTGGATGAGTACATAGGGAAGATAGATGACGCCCTGCGGCACAGCATGGATGCGGTTGATACAAATAATGTGATTGTAAATGCAATACTGAACACGAAGTACCGTGAGGCGGTTAGCCGGGGAATCGTGTTTGTCCTGAAAGTAAATGACCTGTCGGGGCTTGCCATTAGGGATGAAGATATCGTGGTCATCCTTTCCAACCTGCTGAATAATGCACTGGAAGCCTGTGAGCATTGCGGGGAGAAGGTCATCAGGCTCAAGTTCGTGCTGGAGGAAGGGCAGGTCGTGGTTTCGGTCAAAAACAGCATCGGGACAGAGCTGGCGGTGGAGAAAGGGAAACTGCTGACCACAAAGGCCGACAGTGCGGATGAGCATGGGATGGGGATTAAGAATGTGGTCGAGGCGGTTGAAAGATATGGCGGGAGGTATGTGATTGACTATGACAAAGGATTTTTCCAGTTTACCATCCTGCTGCCCAACGCTTAACAGGAAAATAAAATTTTTAATTTCCAAAAATGCAAAACAATTTCCAAAACTGCAATGGGCGTGAAAGGAGGGGCGGAGCCTCCGATATCTATAACAGAACTATGAAACGGTCAGAAAACAGATTTCAAATATTTTGTCAAGGAGGATGATAGTATGGATGTTTCAAATGTAGGAGCGACGGGCGGTTATCAATACCAGCCGAAAACAGCAAATGATCTGAAGGAGGAGGTCAGGAACACACCCGATTCCGAAAAGAGGAACTTAGGCGTGATCGTTGAGATTTCAAAGGACTTGCCGGAAGCGGTTCAACAGAGGATACAAAATGGGGAGCGCGGAAGATATGGCAATGTAGCACATAGGGTAGTCGGAAATGGCGCAAACGGTATGGCGAGCTTTTACGGTGCAAGCGTGACAAAAGAGCAGAGTGACAAACTCCAGAGCGTGATCAAGGACCTGGAGCAGCAGCCGACCGGAAACTTAGGTGATTCATGGAACGTGGGAGCTTATGCGCAGTTGGGGCTTAAAGTTTCGCAGCTCTCTTATGCCTGTAAAGAAATTGGCCTATCTGATGAAGCGGCAGAGCAGATAACAAGTGCATACGGAAAACAGGCAGAAGAAAAAATCAATAAAGTAAATGGTATGATTGAGTCCGTTGCAAAGCAGGTAAAAATCGAGCAGGAAAAATTCTATAAGGAGCATGGAACGCCCAATTACAGAAAAGGCACAGCAGAGATGAAGGAAAGCCTTGTGAATAAAAGTGCTTCCGGCAAAACCAGTGTTGAACTGAACAGGGAAGCGAACACTGACATTTATAAGATGTTCTCAAACCTTGACGTGAGCAGTAAAGAAAAGTTTGTGAGCAGTTTTGCGAAAGCTGTTGACAGCTTCAAGAATTACTATGCAGGCGGAGAGGTGCAGATATTTATGGGAACGGATAAGGAACAGTCGCAGTTAGATGAACTGGTAAAGAGATTTCAGGGCTTTTTGGAAGCGTAAAGGAGGTAGTGATTATGTCAATGAACATTAGTGGATTTGGTGCAGGTAACAATTATTCTTACAAAAGTATCGACACAAACAGTAAACAATACAAAGCGGCAGCGAATGAGTACTTGGATGCTGTTATTGCAGAAGAGGCTATGATGACGCCTGAGCAGAAAATGATGTATGAACTGCTTGGCGGGCGGGAAGCACACATGAGGAACGTGATGAGTAACTTCAACTCAGACGGGGATTTTGTTGGGCCGGGAGGAATTGTGGTTCCCGGAATGTATCATGGGAAAGATGGAGAAGTAGACCGTTCAACATGGCAGCAGTTGATTAATGTTTCCGATGATGCACGGCAAAAGATGTTCGACAATGTGAAAAGGGAGTTCATTCAGGAGAATGGCATTTCCAATGGCGACACAACGAAAAGGTCACAAATATTCAGGGAATATCAGCTAAGCGTAAAGAAGGAAGACCGCGCGAAGGGAACATGGACTTTGCAGCAGTATGAAGG
>CAMWJV010000199.1 GCA_947174665.1 uncultured Lachnospiraceae bacterium | reverse complement strand
GATTTCCCAAGGCCGTTAAGGCGGCGGATACTGCAGATGAGTCGGGAGAGGGAGGGAGTGAAGGAGAGGCGGCAGGACTGCGTATCAGACCCTTTCAGGACAGGACTGCACAGACGGACTGGCTTTTGCGGCAGGCGGCAGAATGGAGGGGGAACCATGTGAAGGATTGCGAGAGGTGTGCTATCCTGTTTCGCACCAATTCCTGTATGCAGAGGATTGCAGCGGCTATGCACAGTGCGGGAATACCCTATTTTGTGAGAGAGCGGGGACAAAACGTCTACGAGCATTTTGTGGTAAAGGATATTATGGCGTATCTGCTGCTTGCTTCCGGAGACTGGCGCAGGGAATATCTGCTTCGTGTTGTCAACAGACCTGTAAGATATATCAGCAGGGAAGCGGTGGGGGAGGGCCGGACGATTCGGGAGATGCAGGCGTATTACAGAGAGCATGTGACTGCCGGATACAGGTGGGATGTATCGGAACGTCTGTCCTGCCTTCGAAAGCAGTTGGAGCTTTTGAAGGATATGCCGCTGATGCTGGGAGTCCGGTATATTCTGAAAGCAGTGGGCTACGAAGGGTATCTCCGGACGCTGGCAAAAGGAAATCAGGAAAAACTTATCGAATGGCGGGAGATTACTGAGTGGCTGAAGGCGGATGCCGGACGTTTTAAGAATGTACATGATTGGGCGGAGGCACAGGAAAACTATATAGGAGAAACAGAAAAACACTTTGTACAGTCAAATGAAAAGGAGACCATATGTCTTATGACAGTACATGGAGCCAAGGGGCTGGAGTTTGACAGGGTTATTATTCCCGACTGCAATGAGAAGATATTTCCACACGGCGAACTGCAGACGAGAGAGCGGATTGAGGAGGAGAGACGCATTTTCTATGTGGCAATGACCAGAGCGAAAAAAAGCCTGGAGCTTCTGTACCTTACCGGTGACAGTGCGCGCCCCAGACTTCCTTCGAGATTTTTGAATCCGCTTTTTAAAACAGGGAAGAATCACTCTTCATCTTCTTCCTCATCTTCAATAAGCTCATCAAATTCGCAGTTGTCCAGATACTCGTCGAAGGCATCGGCAACCGTCTCATATTCGTCGTCATCATCGATATAATCCAAAACAGGTTCCTCGTTGGGATCATCCGGATTCTCGCTGTAACGGTAAAACCAGACCTCTCCGTCCTCATTCTCACCCTCTTCATTCAGAGGGAGAAGGACAATATAATCTTTGGAATTGACCGTGATGATAGTGATAACGGCACAGTTTACGTTGGTACCGTCATCCAGCTCCAGCTCTACGGTCATTTCTTCGTCTTCGAAATCATTTTTCTTTCCCATGGGAATCCTCCTGCAGTTTTTTTGTCAGTTACGTATGGTTACAGTATACCCTCTTTATTATAAATTTGCAATGTTTCTGTAATGAACTCGAAAATCAACGGCGGCTTGATTCTCAAACAACGAATTGATAATTGATTATTCAGGCAGCGCTCTGCTATACTTTAAACACACCGGTGAACTTTAAAATGGAGGAAGAAAGTATGCAGATCAAACTTGGAGAAAAAATCAAAGAACTGCGTAAACGTGACAGCAGAAAGCAGGAGGATCTGGCGGTGGCTCTCGGTGTTACCAATCAGGCAGTCTCCCGTTGGGAAGCAAACGGCGGGTCCCCTGATATTGAAATGCTTCCGGCAATCGCAAACTATTTTCATATCACCATAGACGAGCTTTTCGGATATGATAACGACAGGCAGACAAAACTGCAGTCATATTTGGATCAGGCTGATCAGATGATCAAATGCGGGGAAGACAATGCGCTGCGCGTCGAGTTTCTTCGAAATGCAATTTCGGAGTTTCCGGCGGAATGGCAGCTTCAGTTCCGTCTTGCGGATGCACTGACAGCAATGGGATCACAAAAATACAGAGCGCGTACAATAACCGCCGAAGGAGGCGATGATATTCGGAATGATGCGGAGACTGCCTATAAGGAATGCCTGAAAGAAGTGATTTCTTTAGAGGAAGAAGTATTGAAAAAGGAAATCGACGATGATCATCGTGCAGCGGTGATTGGCAGACTTCTATGGGCATATTCATATGTGGGAGATTTCGAAAATGCGGAAAGGACGGCACTTTCCCAATCGCCCGTAAGAATCAGCAGAGAGGTACTTCTTACAAGCGCGGCAGAAGGCGAAAAAGGTGAGGAATATAGCGAAGAGGCAATACTTACCTTGATGCACCAATTATTCAGAGTGATAGAACTATACTTTTGGAAAAACCATTCACTGGCACATTCACAGACGGCGCTTGACACATCCCTTGCCGCCGCACGGTTGTATGAAAGTATAATTGATGATGGAAACTTCGGAATGCATCACAATGACATGTGTATACTTTATCTGAGATGTTCTTCAGCAGCCATTCATCTGGATGATTCCGAACGCGCTTATAAATTTTTAGAGATTGCATTGAATCATTTTATGGAATTCAACCAGGTAATAAAAATGCCCCAAATGCCTCAGTTCACGGCACCGTTAGTCAGTAAAGCCAAAGCAAGGAACTGCATATCAGAAATTTTTGCGTTGGACCGTAAATTAGTTGAGGACCATATGCAGGATCTCCCTGTGGAATGTGCGGATGCAATAAGAAACAATCCCAGGTACGCATCGATTTTTGCTGAATAATTGTTACCGCTTCAATTAAAAAGAAACGACAATCTTCTTTTGAGGATTGTCGTTTCGGACCGTTTAGGAACAAAAAAATTGAGCCTTGAATCTCGAAACCTCCTGTAATAAAATAAACAAAGATAAATCATTCGTACATAAAGGATTCAAGTAAATTTGTGGACGGAGAATATAATGAAGTACAAAGTGATAAGCGTATTTCTTACCGGATTGCTGGCGGTTGGCCTCTATGCGGAGGCGGCGACGGTTCAGGAGGGTGTGGATACCACAAAGGATATAGTGGAAACAGAAGATATAGTTGACGGAAAAGACATAGTCGAGACAGATGAAGAAACCATACAGAAGGAAGAAACCGTACTGAAGGAAGAAACCGTACTGATTCTGGCGGGAGGTATCGGGGCCGATCTGGAACCAACGGCATATTCGGCTGACAGTACTTTATGTACGGTCCCGGATATGCAGACTTCGGCGCAGGAAATCGGAAGTGCTGAACCGGAAAGCGGCAGTGCTGAACCGGTGGACAGCGGAGAAGAATCGGAGAGCGGCAGCATTGGAACAGTGGAGGACCGGCCGGAAGATGAGGCCGGAAATGAGTATGCGGATCTGGCCCTCGCTAATGTGAGGAACTATGTCAATGTCCGCAAGGGGCCGGATACGGGAAGCACTATTGTCGGCAAGATATATTCCGGTGCGGTGGCGCAGATACTGGAGACGGTTGACGGTGAGGATGGAGAATGGTTTCGTGTTGTCTCCGGCAATGTGGAAGGATATATCAAGGCGGAGTTCTTGTGTTACG
>CAMWJV010000198.1 GCA_947174665.1 uncultured Lachnospiraceae bacterium | reverse complement strand
CGTTGACGATGCTCGGAAAAACAAATGTCTCCTTCGGAGCCGCTTGTTTTTCCTTCACATCGTCATATGAACAGATCAAGTTTCTTGCGCTCCATGACAGTCAGTGCATACAAATCCGGCAATTCATACCGGTTGCCGTCTATATCCGTAATCTGGTATCTGGCTCCGCTGATGTTAATAACGGCATCGCCGCCCATGTGAGTGGTAAAACGGCAGGCACCAAAGTCCGTCATAACATGCCAGTAGGCATATCCGTACTCATCCTTCACATCCATCACCTTGCGGATGACCGGCATAAAGTAGCGCAGACGCACCTGCTCACGAATCATATCCTGCACGTCCGTTTTCATATCCTTCAGATTCTGGATGATCCCGATTTCCTTTGCCTTCTCGTCCGTCTCCCGAATAGAGATGAATTCTTCAGGATTTGTCAGGGGAAAGGTCAGATACACCCCCACCCTGTCATACTCCTTATCCTCCAGTTTCAACGCCAGGAAGCCGCCCTCCGTGCGTCTAAACTCCGCATTTTCGGAAGTGAGGAGCCGCATCTGCAGAACCTCCTCCGACTCCTTCCTTAATGCTTCCTCATCAAACTCCTGCAGATCCAGCAGATCCGGCATTTCATTCTCTCTGTTCTCTTCCATAATCTATCCCTTTCTGTAACTGTTTGAAATTCAACGGCAAACAGCTACGTTCAAATTGCATCTCTTACATTTCCACGCCCCGCATGGCCAGCGCTTTCGTCTGCAGCTCACTCAGTTTGTAGAAGGTCCCCTTCTTCTCCATAAGCTCCTTGTGGGTACCTGACTCCGTCACCCGCCCGTCGTCGATGACGATCAGGTGGGTCGCATTGCGCAGTGTTGACAGCCTGTGGGCGATGGACAACACCGTTCTGCCCTTCTCCAGCCGCTCCAGAGATTTCTGAATCGCCAGTTCCGTCTCGGTATCCACAGCAGACGTTGCCTCGTCCAGGATCAAAATCTTCGGGTCGGCAAGGATGGCTCTCGCAATGGATATCCTCTGCTTCTCACCGCCGGACAGGGCACGGCTGGACGCGCCGATGATCGTGTCATACCCCTGGGGCATCTTGCAGATAAAGTCGTGGGCGCTGGCCTGTACCGCCGCTTTTATGATTTCCTCCCGGGTGGCATCCGGCCTTGCATAGGCAATATTCTCCGCCACCGTTCCCATAAAAATGTAGGTTTCCTGAGAAACCATGGCAACATTCTTCCGAAGTTCCTTAAAACCGTACTGCTTCACGTTGATGCCATCCACCAGCACCTCTCCCTCGCCTGCGTCATACAACCGTGAGATCAGGTTCACCAGCGTGGATTTCCCCGCACCGGAGCGACCCACAATGCCAAGCACTTCTCCGGCTCCCACATGGAAGCTCACATCCTTCAGCACGGGCTTGTTTGGCTCATAGCCAAAGGTAACATTTTTCAGTTCAATCTCGCCCCGAAGCCGCTCAGGTCTTACCGGATTCTCCGCTTCCTTCACCTCCGGCACGGCATCAATAATTTCAAACATGCGCTGTGCGGAGTTCATGGCATTGGTATACCAGCGGAATATTCTGGACATAAATTCCAGCGGCCATTTCAACTGACCTACATAGCCTGAAAAAGTGATCAGCAAACCCAGTTCCATATCGGAGCCGCTGATGATCAGGGCAGATCCAACCGCCCAGACGAGGAAGGTCAGAAAGTCCTCCACCAGGAAGTACAGTGCCGAGAAACGGCAGTCATAGCCCGCCACATCCACCTCCGCATTCCGCACTCTCGTGTTGCTCTTTGAAAAGCGGGTCATCTCCTGCTCCTCCTGGCCGAATGCCTTTACCACCCTGGCTCCGGTCAGATTTTCATTCATCTGGCTGTTTAGCCGCCTGTTGGCCCGGTGCCTTTTGCCATAATAATGCCACAGCCTGGGCATCATATAATAGCTGATGCTGAACAGCACCGGCATCAGGACAATGGCCGCAACCGCCAGCAGCGGATTTAAGATAAACATAATGACACAGGTTGCAAGAATGGTTCCCACATTGATAAAAAAGTAAGGGATGCCATCTATGAAAAAGCTTGATATTTCATCTGCGTCATCGGATACACGGGTCATCAGACCGCCGGTCTGACGCTTTGTGAAAAAGCTGATGGACAGCTTCCCCATGGAGTCAAAAACCTGGCTTTTCAGCCCGCTCACCACCTCGGGTGCAATCCTTGCCGTCAACACTCCCTGAAGAATGCCCAGGCCCTGGATCAGCACCTTTGTCAAAATCATGGTGATGACCAGAATCCCCAGTGCCAGCACAAATCTGCCCGCCGGAACATGGAATGCCGCCAAAAATGCTTCATCCTTCTCCAGTACCTTGTCATACAAAATCGTACCACTCAAATAAGGCCACACAAGATTCAGGCCTGCCGTAGCCAGATAGCAGAACATCATGAGTGCCAGTTTCCCTTTATAGGGCTTAAAATAGCTTACTATCCTCCAGAGTATAGACTTCTTATCCATACACTTGGGGCAGACCTTGCGCTCCTGATCCGGATAGATCATACCGCACTTCGGGCAGCACTCCTTGCCCCGCTTGACATCCAGATCCTCCTGAGAGATCTCCTCCCCCTTCTGAGTCTTCTCCAGCAGACGGCACATCCGCATGAAAGCCTCCATCTTCGTGTTGGAAAACTGGCACAGATACTGCTCTGTCCCTTTGATTTTTCCCATCAGCACTCCCGTGCTGACCTGGCGCAGTACCTCCAGCTTTTCCACATCCGCAAGATCGTAAAAAAGCACGGCCGGTTCCGCCATTTTTTCCTCCTGTACCGCCCAGCTGTCATACCCGCCCAGACGGTATTCCCTCTTTTCTTTGTAGGGATACCTTGCTACAATCAGCTTTTTGTCCGTGATGGCCACAATGGAATCCGCAAAACGAAATTCTTCATCCAGATCCGCCACGGCCGCAAACACCACATTGCCCTTTTCAATCCCATACTTTCCCAATACTGCTGTAAAACTGCCCGGTAAATTCATATCTCCCTCTAATCCCATACATTGCCTGTATGCTTACTATTTCTCCCGATTTGTGAAGCACTGTACGTCCATGGCCTTATCCTGACAAAGCCCACACAAAAGCGGCATGCCATACCAATATACCAAAGTATATCATGTATGTCATGCCGCTTCATATCCGCCTGTCTGTGTGCGCCGTCCTGCCTGGACGGCAGTCCGTCTACAACGTTCGCGCATCTTCACTCCGGGAGACAATACATTGACTGCTTTGATTATTAAGTACCTGAAACTTTCTTAACTTCATCACACATTGCCTCCTTTCTTTGATTTTCGTTTTAAGCTACAAGAGATACTATAAACAGATTTCCTGTTTCTGTCAACACAAATTTCATATTCTTTAATATATTTTTTCGGTTCGGCTTTCCTATACTAATTGTCAATCTCCCTGGTGTCTGATTTCCGCGCTGACGACCAGAACAGTTCATCTGAGGGATCCAATGTCTACCAGCAAATTAGATTAAGGCC
>CAMWJV010000197.1 GCA_947174665.1 uncultured Lachnospiraceae bacterium | reverse complement strand
CCCTTAGGTCCTATGCCATTAACGGTGATCAGTTTTTTAAATATCTCCAGGTCACCTCTGGAAAGAAAGCCGTAAAGCTGAAAAGCATCCTCCCTGACGCAGGTATAGGTATAAAGTTTCACAGGCTCTCCGATTCCCGGAAGCCTGGCAGCCGTATCCCCGGAAATCTTCACATTATAGCCGATTCCGTTTACATCAACCACTGCATTTTCCTCAGTGATATCTTCCACAATTCCGTTTACATATGCTATCATGCGCCACTCCTCTTATGAATGAGCCAATTCTATTATTTATCGGCAAACTTATTTCATGTCAGGTGTTCGCAGCCTCCTGTATACCACTGCAAAGCATGCCAGATGTACCAGGAAGGTCAGTCCCCAGCTGATGGGATAGGAAATATAGAGACATGGCAGCGTCCTGTGCTGTTGAAATACAGTGTATATCCATACCACTCTGAACAGACAGGCTCCTGTCAGCGACACGATCATTGGCATAATGGAATACCCCATCCCCCTTAAGCCCCCGACCATAACATCCATCATTCCGCACAGACAGTATGGGATACAGATATAAGACATGCGCAGGATACCATAGCCTATAACTTCTGCGTCGGGAGAATAAAGCTTGAGCAATGTCCCCGCAAAGAGGTATGCCCCGCTTCCCATAGCCAATCCCACCACAGTGACAAAGCCGAGACAGATAAACAGGGACTTTGCCACCCTCTTATATTTCATGGCACCGTAATTTTGCCCGCAGAAGCTGATTGCCGCCTGGTGAAAGGCGTTCATTGCAGTATAGACAAACCCTTCCAGGTTGCTTCCGGCAGTATTGCCTGCCATGGCAATTTTGCCGAAGCTGTTCACAGAGGACTGAATCAGCACATTGGATATGGAGAACAAAGCGCCCTGAAGGCCTGCAGGCACCCCTATCTGAATCATTTTCACCAGCTTGTCCGCCGCAATACGAATCCCCTTAAGTTCCAGTCGATAGACACTATCGGATTTTATCAGACATCTGAGTACAAGGAACGCGGAAATTGCCTGGGAAATCACAGTTGCCACTGCCACGCCGGCCACGCCCATCTGAAAGACAATGACGAAGAGCAGATTCAGGAGAACATTTACCACTCCGGCAATCAACAGGTAATAGAGCGGACGTCTTGTATCGCCAACGGCACGCAGTACGGCCGCTCCAAAATTGTAAGCCATCATGAAGGGCATGCCTGCAAAATAAATCCGCATATAAAGAACGGAGTGGGCAATGACATCCGTTGGTGTCCCCATGAGGGTGAGGGCCGGTTTTGAAACAAAAAAGCCCAAAAATACCAATATAACGCCGCCGATGACAGAGGTGGCCACAGCTGTCTGCACCATGCTTTTCAGTTCATCTGTCTTCCCTGCGCCGTAGAAACGTGCCACCAGCACATTCGCACCCACGGACAGGCCGATAAACAGATTCACCAGCAGATTTGTCAGGGAGCTTGTGGAACCAACCGCCGCCAGGGCCTCATTTCCTGCAAACCGCCCGGCAACTGCAATGTCTGCCGCATTAAACAAAAGCTGTAATATGCCGGATAGCATCAGAGGAAAATAAAACAAAAGAATTTTCCCCGCAAGAGGCCCGTTGCACATATCAATCTCGTATTTTTTTCCGCCTGCTTCAGCGCTCACTGTTTTCACTTCCTGTTAATATAGTTGATCAGCCCTTCGGACGCGATAATCTTCTGCATAAACTCAGGAAAGGCCTGCCCTTTGAATGTAGTACCCTTTGTGATGTTAGTGATGATCCCGGTGTCAAAATTTACTTCCACCTCATCTCCTGCACCGATTCCCTTTGCGGCTTCGGGACACTCTATGATGGGCAGTCCGATATTGATGGCGTTACGGTAAAATATTCTGGCAAAGGTCTCCGCGATGACGCAGCTGACCCCTGCGGCTTTAATCGCTATGGGCGCATGTTCACGTGAGGAACCACAGCCGAAATTTTTGTCAGCGACAATAATGTCACCTTTTTTTACCTGCTTGATGAAATCCTTGTCAATGTCCTCCATGCAGTGTGTGGCAAGCTCCGCAGGGTCAGAAGAATTCAAATACCTTGCCGGAATAATTACATCCGTGTCAACATTGTCACCGTATTTAAAGACTGTTCCTTTTGCGTTTTTCATATTTATCCTCCAATTTTCATATTTCTTCGGGTGCAGAGATCACGCCGGTCACAGCGCTGGCTGCCGCCACAGCAGGACTTGCCAGATAAATCTCCGATGTGATATGCCCCATGCGGCCCACAAAGTTGCGGTTGGTTGTGGAGACACACCGCTCCCCTTCCGCCAGGATGCCCATGTAGCCTCCAAGACAGGGTCCGCAGGTAGGAGTACTGACAATAGCTCCCGCCTGGATAAAGATCTTCAGCAATCCTTCTTCCATAGCCTGCATGTAGATAGCCTGGGTGGCAGGAATCACGATACAGCGCATTCCCTTTGCCACATGCCTGTCCTTTAAGATCTCAGCCGCAATCCTCAGGTCATCCAGACGTCCGTTGGTGCAGGAACCGATGACTACCTGATCCACCTTAATCTCATCCATGGCCTTAATCTCATCAATGGTATGAGTGTTTTCGGGCAGATGAGGAAATGCTACCGTAGGACGAAGCTTGCTGAGGTCAATGGTGTACTCCTCATCATAGACGGCATCCGCGTCCGCCTCATAAATCTTGTAAGGCTTGTTGGAATGCTCCTTCATATACTGTTCCGCCAGGGCATCCACCGGGAAGATACCGTTCTTTCCCCCTGCCTCAATCGCCATGTTTGCAATGGTAAAGCGGTCATCCATGGACAGATTGGCTATGCCTTCTCCCGTAAACTCCATAGATTTGTACAGCGCACCGTCCACGCCGATCATACCGATAATATGTAAAATGACATCCTTGCCGCTGACGTATTTGGCAGGCTTTCCGATCAGGTTGAACCGGATAGCCGCAGGAACCTTGAACCAGGCTTTGCCGGTAGCCATTCCCGCCGCCATGTCCGTGCTGCCCACGCCGGTGGAAAAAGCGCCGAGAGCACCATAGGTACAGGTATGGGAGTCTGCGCCGATGATGACATCTCCCGCCACAGTCAGTCCTTTTTCGGGGAGCAATGCATGTTCAATGCCCATCTCTCCCACCTCAAAATAGTTTGTTATGTCATTTTTACGGGCAAACTCCCGCACACATTTGCAGTGTTCCGCAGATTTTATGTCCTTGTTGGGTACAAAATGATCCGGAACCAGGGCGATCTTATCCTTGTCAAATACACCCTTGACAGTGAATTTCTCCATCTCCTTGATGGCCACAGGACTTGTGATGTCATTACCGAGAACCAAATCCAGGTTCGCCTCAATGAGCTGTCCGGCCTCCACCTTTTCCAGTCCTGCCGCCGCAGCCAGAATTTTTTGCGTCATTGTCATTCCCATATGCTTCACCATGCCTTTCCTGTTGTGGATAAATATTCGCAAACTCGCGCTTTCAGCGCTTCCTGTCCGATTTCATCGGACGTTTGCTCGTTATATAACCATGCTTCCTTCGGAAGCAGGAAAAACAAATGCCGCTCCGCGTCGCTTGTTTTTCTTCTGCGGTTATTACATCATCCGCTGCCGCAGAATTGACATGTGTATATCTCGGTTGTCGCCGTTTCATTAAAAAAAGAGGGGGGGG
>CAMWJV010000196.1 GCA_947174665.1 uncultured Lachnospiraceae bacterium | reverse complement strand
GCGGCATGGTGTGCCGTCTTGGATAAGGTTTAGGCCTCATCAAAACTGGTGTTGATCTCGCCGCTGGCAGTGTCCGCTTCGAACTCCAGGGAAGCCGTCTTCGGCAGCTCCATTGTCACTTCGCCGCTGGCAGTATTTACGGAGATATCCCCGGAGAGTTCCGCCAGAGAAAGGAATACATCCCCGCTGGTGCTTCCGATGCTTCCGCATCCCCTGTCCCCGCTGACATTGATTTCACCGCTGGTGGTACTTACCGAAATGCTTCCCGAAAGCTCCTCCACCCGGACATCTCCCGAAGTGCTGTTCATCTTTCTGTCCCCTGATCCGCCGCAAACGGTAATCTCACCGCTGGTGCTTGCGCAGGATACAGGGGCATCAGCCTTCTCAATCCATATGTCGCCGCTGGTAGTGCTTACATTGACCTCGCCGGTTTCCAGAATGGACAGGTGAATCTCACCACTGGTAGATGCAGCATTAATCTTTTTAGCTTTAATGTTCTGACTATAGGTGTTCATGTCGCCGCTGGTGCTTGCCAGGTTCAGCGCCCCCTCCAAAGAAAGGTCTGTGGATATGGAAATATCCCCGCTGACAGTACCTATGTTCAGTTCCCCGGACCAACCCGCCGGCAGATAGATTTCTGTGTAAATATGCCTGTTAAAATTCATGAACGTATTGGTGCGCCTGGGCCCTTTTACCGTAAGTTTTCCGCTCTGCAGCTTTATCTCCGCCAGCTCCCTGTCCGCCACCTCATAGTTGGCGTACTCCCGCACAGTGACTGAGTTCCCCTCCGCTTCATACACTGCCACATCATTGCCGCTCTTTGAGTATGCGATCTGAATGCTGCTGATTCCTTCCACAGGGAATTCCTGCTCCTGAACCAGCTTATATGAGCCTCCCCAGCCCACATTGTCGGCCCCGAATCTGCCAAGCCGCCCGCTGAGCCCGTAACCCAGCAGAACACAGAGCCCAAGTATTATCACGCTTAAAATTACAATCAGTGCTATTTTTGTACCTTTCATCATAACCTCCATGCTGCCCCTTAATAAGAAGAACGCTTATCCTTACGAAGACTCATCACCAGTGCCGCCACCGACTGCACACATGCCGCAATCAGGAAAATAACCCAGGAAATATACCAGGCGGAAGTGGCAAAACTGATGACGAAATACAATACCAGCGCCAAAGTCCAGATGATACTGCTGACAGCGCCCATGATCGCCTTATCCCTGTTATTGAGGTACTTATTGTGTTTATATTCCTCCACCATGTCCGCGTCCTCCTTCTTGCTGTAGCCGGGATACATATTTGCCGCATAGACCAGCATGATAGTGGGCGCGATGCAGATCAGGCCTGCCACCACAACCCCTAATCCCTGATAATTCATCCACCCCCTGGATCCGGGCATCTCAGCTAACATTTCCAGCGCAAAGAAAGCCACTCCTGCCAGAATGTACATTCCTACCGCCACCGCTTTCAGCATTGCTCTCTTTTTTCTGTCCGCTTCCGGAAGCATCAGCAGATTCTTTTCTTCCAGATCATCAAAGAGCTCACTCACATCCCCGATAGACTGGATGACGTTCTGATAGGCATCCTCCTCCGAGTACCCCTCATGCACCATATCCTCGTATTTATCCAGGGCATTCTGCGTCATCTCCTGCTTTAGATCCAGGGCCTTTCTTGTCTTCGGTGCATCATCGAACAACTGATTAAAGTGCTGTTTTATTTTTTCTTTCATATTTTCCTCCCATTCTGCCGTCTTCAGGCGGCATGTCAATTTAAGATTTTTAAGCTTTACGCTTTGAACCACAGGCGCAAAACTGCGTTTTCCGTGTGTTTTCCTTCCTTCTGCGGACTTCATCTTAACAAATGGTCGATCATTTCTTTCGCTTCCTCCCACTCTTTCTTATAACTCAAGTAAGCCTGTCTGCCGGAGTCGGTGACGGCATAATAGCGGCGTCTGGCACCGGTGGTCTCGTCACCCCAATAGGTTCTGATATGGCCTGCCTGCTCCAGTCTGCGGAAAGCGGAGTACAGGGTTGCCTCCTTTAATTCATACCGGTTATCAGTCTTTTTCATAATATCCTTGTTAATCTGGTATCCGTAGCTGTCCTTTTCCAGAAGGTGCGACAGGATAATCGCTTCCGTATGCCCCCGAAGGATGTCTGATGTAATGGACAAGATCATTCCTCCTTTCTGCTGAAATATGGCCCTTTGTCTTTTGGTCCTTGAATTTTGTAGATACAATATATCAGAATATACCTCGCCTGTCAAGGTATATTTTAAAATCAAGTAATGTTTATGTCAAATGGCGGCTACTCCTCTGCAGAAGCATCCGCCACTTTTTTCTTAATGAATTTCACCTTGGATTGTAACTCCGGATTGTCATTTCGTGTTTCACCTTGCCTGTATTATGCCTTTATCCTCTTCTGCGGCATCTTGCATATTTCCTTCGGCTGCAGCTCATGCCCAGATGAATCAGCCATCGATACAGACGGGGGAAACAGCAGCACAGAAAACTGATTCTGTCTAACGTACTGCAAAAAGGCCGGGAGGCCCGAAGATACCATCTGCAGTATATAGCGTTTTTCCGGCAGACAAGAAAACGATAGAATCGACCGAACCGGAAAACCTGCTCTGTTTTGGGTCTACCAAAGGTGACACACACCCTGTTGTCCTTCACGCGGATATCCCGTCTGCTGTAGCCCGCCCGCAGCAGTCCTCTGCAGAACGCCTCCTGCATGGCCCTGTCACAGAAAAAGATACAGACTTTCATCACCAGGTTCTCCGGCTCGGAATACATCCCGGGCAGAAAGCCCGTCAGCCACCAGCATCTTTCACTTCGCTCCAGAATGCACTTCCCGTCCTTCCAGAGGGAAAAATACATATGCAGACTCTCACTGTCTTCCGCACAGGTATAGAAAAGCTTTTCCGGCGGACGGTCCGTTCTCTCGTCATTATAATAGAGACCAATCTCCGCCCCTGTGGCACAGCCGTACTGTCCCTTCCAGAATTCCAGCAGCCAGTCTCTGTCATCATAACGGAAGTAAATGGGCTCGTAGTCCATGATGATACCCATGGCCGGCGCCGCCCTGTCATATTGTGCACAGTAACCCATCTCTCTCTGCCAGGGATTCCTGCCCGTGGTGATACAGCCGCAGTTTTTACACCAGGAAAATCCAAACAGAGAAAGTGCGCTGTTCAACCGGCACGCCTTCTCTTCTTCACTCTCTCTGCAGACCTGTTTCACCGCCCGCTTCCGGCGGCAGCGATAAAAAAGACAGACCAGCGCCGCGATGACCACAAGTACCGCCAGACCACCCATCCCCCACCAGACATACTTCATAAAGCACTCGTTCCTTTCTCTAAAATCTTTACTTTATAATATGCCGGACAGGTATATTTTGGCACCCATGTGCATACTAACCGTTATCTGTGTTTGGCCAATCCGCCTTGAAATTCTTAATATGTGATTATTTGATAAGAACGGAATATATGATATACCAAAAATATGTATTTGCCATTGAAAGATATTGACCGATGTGCTATGATAAGGTCATGGAACAACCGTGTTGCAAGGTGGTAGCCTCCCTAACTTGAAATAGAAGGGAGGTGGTGCAGATGGATGTATATGAAGTTTTAAGCCTGTTGTTTTGGGCGGTACATTTCTGGTCGCACTGCTTGCCTACATAGATAGGAATAACAAGCGAAAATAAATAAGCCTACCTTG
>CAMWJV010000195.1 GCA_947174665.1 uncultured Lachnospiraceae bacterium | reverse complement strand
GAAATCGGACAAGAAGCGCTGAAAGCGCGAATTTGCGAGTTTAGATGATATAATATATACAGGTATAAAGATCGGGAAATCAGAAAGTTCGTAGAAAACTATTTTATGTAAAATAATTAATATGAAGAACGATGAGAGCTGCCTGAGACGAATACCGCATAGGGTGGCTCTTGTTTTGTAACAATTACTCGGATGTATGATTGAAAGGTATTTTGCAGAAGATAAGGAGAAGGCAGGTATGGAACGGTGCGGATGGTGTCTGTGTAACGAGAAGATGATAAAATATCATGACGAGGAGTGGGGCGTCCCGGTACATGATGACCTGAAGCAGTTTGAGTTTTTGATGATGGAAGCCATGCAGTGCGGCCTGAACTGGAATATGATGATCCAGAAGCGGGAGATATTCAGGAAGTGTTTTGACGGGTTTGATTATCAGAAGATTGCGGTGTATGGCGAGGAAGATATTCAGAGGATCATGGAGACAGAGGGGATGATCAGATCCCGGCGGAAGATTGAGGCTGTGATCCATAATGCCCGCTGCTTTCTGAAAGTGCGGGAGGAGTTTGGGACGTTCAGTGAATATTTGTGGAGATTTTCCAAGGGGAAGATGATTCTTTATATGGGACACCAGAAGGGACAGATTCCGGCGCGAAACGGGTTGTCGGATATGGTGAGCAGAGATTTGAAGAAGAGGGGATTTAAGTATCTGGGGTCGGTTACGGTGTATGCGCATTTGCAGGCCTGTGGAATGGTGAACGATCATGTGGAGGGGTGCCGGAGGTATCAGGAGGTTATGGCCGGGAGTGAGGTTGTCAGGAAGAGGAAAGACGGGGAGGGTAAATCTCAATGAGAAAAACCGTGAAAAATACTGTATTTATCTTATTACTTTTTACCTTAAGCGTGTCTGCCGCGCTTTTGGCATATTTATACTTTTTCTCATCAGGCGGCAGAGGGTTTTGGGGAGACAGGAACCTTTCCGGTGAGTGGACTGCAGAGCTGAATATGACGGACCAGGCCGCAGTCACAGCGCTTGGCTGGCTGCAGGACATAGAAGCGGTCTCCGTCTCTCTGGAAGATATGGAGTCATATATGCAAGATTTGACCATACAGGTCAATCTGACTCTGGAGCAAACCGGCCGCTCTGAGGGGACCTTTCACTGCAATATCCTGCCGGAAAGCTATGATGCCTGCTGTCAGGCTGCATACGAGGCACTTGCCATGGCTTTCCGGGAGCTTTTGACCGAGAGGCTTCACATGGCAGGCTACACGGGAGAAACAGACAAGGAAGCTGTCGAAGCCCTTGTAACCGAGACCTTCGGGATGTCCACCATATCCTATCTGATGTCCTGCGGTCCGACCTTGATTCCTTCCCTGGAGGAGTTACAGGCCCGGTATGACGGCAGCGGCACCTATGAGGCAGCAGAAGGTATTCTGACCAGGCAGTTTGAAGCCGGCGAGGCTGTGGGCACAAGGGCGGAACGCTATATCAGGAAGGATTCCACCCTGATTCTGTACCAGGAAACCGATTCCGGCGCCAACGGAATTATATACATTTTAAAACAATCCCAGTAATCTCTTTTCGGGCAAAGGGTATGAAGCCGGCTGCCGGACAAGAGCAGAAGAAAAACGGGAAGGGAGATTCAAATGAAAACTTTTTTACAGAAAATAAGCTCCATTATATTATCCGTAATCCTGGTATGTTCTATCCTGCCGGCAAGGGCAGCTGCAAGCTACGAGATTCCCGGAACCTGTCAGGTACAGGCTAATACCGGCGCTGCATACACTGTAAAGACTCTGGATTATGGCTATGGTAACAACACCTACCTTTCTCTGCGGGACATAGCCATGGTTCTCAAGGATACGGACAAATCCTTTTCTCTGGATATCGGGAAAAACGCCGTTTCCCTGAACCCGGGAAACAGCTACACACCTGTGGGAGGGGAAAATGCACCCTGGGAAGACAGCGAAAATCCGGATATTTCCCTGCGGCGAAACGAATTCAAGGTAAGCGGACAAATTGTATATTATTATACTCTGATCATGAAACTGTCTTCCGGTTATTACGATTGCTTTATGATGGCCGCAGATCTGGCAATGATCCTGGATGTGGACATCACAGTTCCCGATGAGAGGTCTTTGCAGTTTCGCACAGAGGAGTCTTTCAGCGTCTCGCCCGCCGCTTTGGAACAGGCCGGTTATTTTTACGGAGTAAACAGTGTACTGGTAGGAGATGCCACCACCGGGGAAGTCTATTACGGGTATCAGTCCGATATTTCCTACCCCATAGCCAGCACTACCAAGCTTATGACTTGTCTTCTGGTCATGGATGCCATCTCAGCGGAGCAGCTTACTCAGGAGGATTCTGTCACTGTCTCTGAAGCCGCTCAGGCATTATCCGACTCAGCCGATGGAGTGATTCCCCTGGAGGCCGGGGCACAGATTTCCGTACATGATCTTTTGCTGGGCGCCCTTCTGCCCTCCAGCAACGAATGTGCACTGTGTCTGGCCGAGTCTGTTGCCGGTTCAGAGGAAGCATTTGTCCGAATGATGAATCAGAAAGCGCTGGATTTGGGACTTTCTCAGGCGATTTTTTTCAATAGCCACGGTCTGCCGTCCTACACGGAAGATATTGTTCCCGCAAAGCGTCAGAACCGCATGAGCGCGGAGGATATGTTCCGGCTGGTATCTTACCTTTTGAAAGTTTATCCTCAGATTACGGACATCACTTCACTGGAAAAAGCTAATTTGGAGTCTCTCGACCTTGAAGTAAGCAATACAAACCCGCTACTGCGCAATCTGCCTGAGGTCACCGGCTTAAAGACCGGAACCACCAACAAGGCCGGTGCCTGTCTGGTTACATCCCTGACCGCGGACGACGGAACCGCAGAGCATGATCTGGTAGTGATTGTTCTGGGCACTGAGGATTCCATAGAGAGAGGACGGGTTTCGGGATTGTTGGCAAGATACGCGTTGAATGCCTTTTATACGGGCGTAGTAGAAACGGAAAGCGGTACTGCAAGGCAGACTTCCGGAGATTTACCCACCCATGCCGAGGCGGCAGTGGACTGGATTCTTCGGACTGCAAAGAAAAAGAGATGAAGATTTTCTAAGGTGTCATAGGACGCCGCCTAAGAAAATCTAAGTCATCTCTTGAAGAAATTACATTGGAAAAAAACGGAAAGGGAACAGACATGGGAAATAAAATCAGATTAAACCAGAGGTTTTTCAGGCTTCTTATCTTTGGGATTGTGCTTTGCGGTGTATACGTGGGAATAGCAGGTCTGACGGTCAGAGCCGCAGAGCAGGCATTTATCATTGAGGCCAAGATGCTGCCCTCAGATCAGGCTGCCTATGAGATCCAGCTGAAAGTTGAAAATCAGGGGCAGGACTGGGAAGGAACCGTGCGGCTGATGATGAAGACGGACTACTATGGGAGATTCAATGACTGTGCTTATGATACAGATCTGTCCCTCCCACAGGGCAGTACGAAGCAGTTTGTGGTAAAGGTGCCAAAGGACAGCCTGGATCGTACAGACGCGATAGTGCAGGTAATTCTTTTGGATAAAAAGGCCGGTAAGGTGGCGGATAAGGAGTTTGGACGGCTGTTACAGACGGAAGCGGACGCCCTGACCATGGGGATTCTGAGTGACGAATATATGTCGCTGACCTACATGGATATGGGAGGAAATGATTTATTTTTTTATGGTAAGAATTACCCGATCAGGCTGGAGGAACTGAATCCGGACAAGCTGGCAGATTCCATG
>CAMWJV010000194.1 GCA_947174665.1 uncultured Lachnospiraceae bacterium | reverse complement strand
CAGGCATACGATCAGCAAAAGAGTGATAATACCTGACTGTGTGCCTGTTGCAAGCAAGAATGCGGCAGCCGCAAAGAGGAACGCAATGCGGAGGAGCATCCGGCCCAGTCTGTCAAGAACAAATTCTCTTGCCGTCATAGCTGATACCCCATTCCCCGGCGGGTTTTAATAACACCTGGCATTCCCAGCCCCTCCAGCTTGCTCCGTAAGCGGGTCACATTGACGCTGAGGGTATTGTCGTCAATATAAATCTGACTGTCCCACAGCACCTCGATCAAGTCAGGCCGCGAGACGATTTCTCCGGCGTGGGCCATCAAATGGGCCAGAATTTTCAATTCATTCCGCGTCAATTCTGCTGATTGTCCGGCGGCGCTCACAATTCCCTTTGTCAGACTGAGCTGAAGCCCCGCCGCCTTCAAAACATCCGGCTCCGCACTTTCGCCGCCGTTCCGCCGCAGAACAGCCTTGATCCGAGCCAGAAGGACAGGAATGTTGTAGGGCTTGGTCACATAATCATCGCTGCCCAGATTCAACGCCCGAAGTTCATCCATAGCAGAGTTCCGGCTGGTGACTACAATGATAGGAGCGATTTTCCGTATTGCAGCACACAGGGAAAGGCCGTCGCGTTCGGGCAATCCCAAATCCAGAAGGACTAAATCAGGGCTGGCAGAGCGCACCTGTTCCGGGACAGTTTCAAAATCCGATACAGGTAAAACCTGATAGTTCTCATTTCCCAGCAGGAAAGCCAGTTCTTCACGGATAGCAGGATCATCCTCAACAATCATAATGGTTTGCATCATACACCTCCGGCACGGATTCTCTCTCATTTTAGCATACAGGCAGACGATAATCTACCATAAAACGCATTCCTGTATGTGCCATTGATTACTTGACACATACAGAAGAAAAAAATAAGGAGAAATTTTCCTGCAGGTGTGGTATAATGATTCTGCTGATGCAGATTGATAAGGGGGGCGGAGATGAACGCAAATATGATTCCTTTTTACAACAACTGGACTTTTCTGCGGACGGACTTGCATGTCACTATGGGGGAGATTGAGAATCAGAAGACCAGGTTTGTTCCCGTGGAACTGCCGCATGACTGGCTGATCTACGATGCGAAGAACCTGTATCAGGACGGCTGCGGCTGGTATCGCAAAGAATTTGAACTGTCAACCGGCGAGATAGAGGATCTGGGCGGAGAACTGGGAACGGGAAGTGCCGATCAAACCGCGGATGTTCAGGAGAGGATCACTGCCCGCATTCACAGAGGGGAACGGGTCATTCTTCGCTTTGACGGCGTCTATATGGATTCTACGGTGTATGTCAACGGCACCAAGATTGGAGACTGGAAATATGGTTACTCTACTTTCGATATGGATGTGACCTCCGCGTTGATGCCCGGGAAAAACCTTCTGACGGTACAGGTGCGCTTTCAGTCGCCAAACAGCAGATGGTATTCGGGAGCGGGCATTTACCGGAAAGTATGGCTGAAGGTCTGCCCTGCGGTGTATCTGCCTCTGGATGGAACCTATGTTACAACGAGGAAAACAGAGGGGGGATTCGAACTGGAGGCCGAGACAGAGGCTGCCGGTAAGCTGGACCTCAATGTAGGGTGCCGCTACAGCCTTTGGAAGGGAGACGACCTGGTGCAGGAGCTGGGCTGGGCGCCTGTAAAGACATCTGCCGAAAGCGCGGGAGCTGTACAGGAGCAGGATGACCGGGGGGCCGGGGATAGTTCCGGTGCGTCTGCGCATGGGAAGGCGGAAATTCGTGCGCTGATCAGTGAGCCCACTCTGTGGGACATTGAGAATCCTCAGTGCTACCGCCTGTCGGTGGAGCTATGCCTTCAGGGGCACGAGGATGTGATTGACAGCCAGGATATAACCATAGGCTTCCGCACCATTGATCTTACCACGGACAAGGGGCTGTTCCTGAACGGAAGACGTGTGAAAATACACGGGGTATGCGAGCACCACGATCTGGGGTGCCTGGGAGCGGCATTTCATGTTCCGGCCATGGAGAGGAAGATTCGAATGCTGCAGAAGATGGGAGTCAACGCTATCCGAACCAGCCACAATATGCCTGCACCGGAACTCATGGAGATTGCCGACAGGATGGGCATGCTCATCTTAAGCGAAAGCTTTGACATGTGGGAACTTCCAAAGACGCAGTATGACTACGGCAGATTCTTTAAAGAGTGGTGCGAGAGAGATGTGCGCAGCTGGGTGCGAAGGGACAGGAATCATCCCAGCCTTTTACTCTGGTCTATCGGAAATGAAATTTATGATACCCACGCGGACGAGCACGGGCAGGACATCACCAGAAGACTGATGAACGCCGTGCGCGAGAATGATCCTAAGGCAAATGCCCTGATTACCATCGGCTCCAATTATATGCCATGGGAAAATGCCAGGAAGTGTGCGGATATCGTCAAAGTTGCGGGTTACAACTATGCGGAGAAATATTATGAGGAGCATCACAGGGAGCATCCGGACTGGATAATGTACGGCAGTGAGACTGCTTCCGTAGTGCAGAGCCGTGGAATTTACCATTTTCCGTTAAGGCAGGAGATTCTGTCCGACGAGGACGAGCAGTGCTCCTCCCTGGGCAATTCCAATACCAGCTGGGGAGCCAGAAGCTGGGAGAAATGTATTGCGGATGACAGGGATCCGGAATATATCTGGGGACAGTTCATCTGGACGGGATTTGACTATATCGGAGAACCTACACCTTATCATACCAAGAATTCTTATTTCGGACAGATTGATACCGCAGGTTTTCCGAAGGATTCCTACTATGTCTTTCAGGCGGAGTGGACGGATGTGAAGAAAGCGCCTATGGTGCACCTGTTCCCTTACTGGGATTTTAACAAGGGGCAGCTGATTGACCTGAGGGCATGTACCAACGCGCCGGAGGTGGAGTTGTTTGTGAATGGTGTGTCTCAGGGCAGAAGAACCATTGACCATGCCCACGGGCAGAAACTGGTTGCTGACTGGCAGGTGCCCTATGAGCCGGGCACCATCACGGCTGTAGCATATGACGAGAGCGGCAGGGAGGTGGCAAGAGACAGCCATACTTCCTTTGGCGACAGTAAAAAAATTGTACTTTTTGCGGACAGACAGGAGATTGCCGCAGACTGTGAGGACATGTGCTTTGTCACGGTCTCCGTGGTGGATGAGAATGGAAATCCGATAGAGAATGCCGCAGACTATGTGAAGGCGGAACTCACAGGCCCCGGCAGAATCCTAGGGTTGGACAACGGGGACAGCACGGATTACGATGATTATAAGGCTGCAGTAAGAAAGCTGTTTTCCGGCAAACTGCTGATAGTAGTCGGCAGTACGGCAGAGGAAGGAGAGCTTGTGCTGAAGGTCAGCGGAAGAAACCTTGAACCGGCTTCTCTTCGTCTGACAGCGGTAAAGGCAGCAGGGGATGCAGTGATGAAGCCCTTTCTGGAGGACTGCAGGCGAAGAGGCAGTGCGGAACTTCCCGACAGAATTCCTGTCAGGAAGCTGGAGCTTTGCGCCCATGGCAGTAACATACTGTCTCCTGAAGGGCAGGAGACTACGTTGGAAGCTCTGCTTTATCCGGAGAATACTACAGACAGAACCCTTGTGTGGAAGGCAGTGAACGCCGGCGGAATTGAAGTCAATTTTGCGGAAATTCAGGGATACACCGACGAACAGGGCCGAAATATGGCAAAGGTTCGGGCTTTGGGTGACGGAGAGTTTTATGTGCGCTGTATGGTGAAGGACGGTTCGCACACAATTCTCATATCCCAGCTGGAATATCGGGCGGAGGGACTTGGGCAGGC
>CAMWJV010000193.1 GCA_947174665.1 uncultured Lachnospiraceae bacterium | reverse complement strand
GCATCTGTCATGGGGTTTCCGGTCTTGCACACAGTGTCCACGGTGTAGATCTCGGTCTACACATAATAAATAAAAAAAAAAATCGCCTGAAGGTCTCCCCTGTCGGCATAGGTCTTCAAAACCTGAATATGATTGCGGTAATCGTGCCGCCAGCCCCGCATTTTGCGGTACATGTTGTCCACTTCGGCAAAGTGGGTCTTGATCAGCTCCTGCTGATACGCCTCTATTTTTCTGTCCGCTCTCCGTGATATCTTCATGTCTATACCCTCTTTAGATTTATGATCGCCCGGTTGACTGTCTCGTATGTGCCCCTGGGCAGGGGCACCGATTCGCCGCCGCGAAGGAATATTTCGGAGCGGGTCACCCGGGAAATAAAATGCAGATTGACGATATAAGACCTTCCCACCCTTAAAAAGCGCTCATCCAATTCCCTCTCGATCTCCTTGAGCGTCTTTTTTACGGTATAGCTGCCTTCTGCATAAACAGTGATATAGTTCCTGATCACTTCAATGTAACGAATCTCGCAGATTGGCAGCAGGACCGTCTCCGCGGAGGTCTCCAGCACTATCCTCCGGCCGTCGGTCTCCTGCTTTTCCAAAGCACGATCCAGTGTGGAAAAGAACTTTTCCGGCGAGACGGGCTTCAGCAGATAGTGCAGCGCCGCCACCTCGTATCCCTCGGCAATATACTCCGAAAAACCAGTGATGAAGACAATCTGAATGAGCTTGTTCCCCTCCCGAAGACGCTTTGCCAGCTCCACGCCGTTCATCCCCGGCATCTCGATGTCAAGAAGCACCACATCCGGCGCGAGATCCTCATATTCAAACAGAAAAGCCTCGGCAGTAGGGAATTCGGACACGCTGACTTCCGTCCCTGACTGCCGGGACCACTCCCGAACCAGGGCATTTATGGATGCCCGTTCCTCTGAAGAGTCATCGCAAATACAGATTTTAACGTTCATGGCAGACTCCTTGACTCCCTGACTACAGGTTCACTTAACACTCCCATGGGCCTGACCTGATATTCCTCTGCCCATGATTCGTTCTCTGTCCTCCAGGAATCCGGCCCCAGCCAGACCAGGTCATCCCCTATCATATGCAGCTGGCCAAAACCGTTATATCTATGCCCCAGGCAGGTAACAGCTATTCGGTGGCTGCCCTTCTTCACGTTTTTCAAAGCACACTGAAAGGGAAGCAATGCCGCCATCTTCCCGGGCTCCCCATCTACGGATATCTTCACCGCAGCCCCGGCGTAATAAGGTATCTGTATGCTCAAGTCCGTCTCCTTTTCACAGGAAAGCTCAAAGTAATACACCATATTGCCCGTATAAAACGGATAACCCTGTCTGGTATAATCTCCCCAGTACAGATGGTCAGGTTTCTGCATCAACTCTTTATATGCTCCCGACAGCCGTACCCCAAATTCCCCGAGAAGATACATCCACTCCAGATTGCTTGCGTTTCCATACTGCAGATATAAGACCAGCTCGTTTTCTCCCTCCCGCAGCTTCGGCAGGGCAACTGTCCGGATCGCCCGGTCCACATAATGTCCCACGGGTTCCATGCAGATTTCCTCGCCGTTCAGCGTCCCCCGGTAATACTCCGGCTCCTCCAAAGCAAGGAAACAGCCCTCTGCTGCCACCCGTGAATAAATTGTTGTCTTCAGCCTGACCTGATGCTCCCTGCTGTCAGGAAGCTTTCTCACATAGGGCTGCTCCACATGCTCCATCCGCAGGGGATACCCCAGCCTCCTCCTTAAATCATTGTCAGCCCTCAGAAGCTCACACTCCTCAGAGTAATCCTCATCCTCCAAAGCATATTGAAATTTATCCAGCAGCAGGACATTCGGTTCTTCTGTGCTGTATCCGACAGGCCTGCTGATCCTGAACTCCTTTACGACTCCCGTATCGGCCATGCCCTTCTGCAATATATTCCGGGACATGCTGTCTGCGCAGGAACTTTCTGCTATATCTTTCACAGGTTTCAGATGCAGCAGAAGGCTGTCGTCGCCGTACAGGGAATACTGCAGTAACGTATTTCCTTTCTCATATCCGACATTAAGCTTTTCCCTTTCCCCGGTCAATGTATCATATCTTTCCGCCAGCCAGCTGCCTTTAAACTCAATCACGATCTGTTCCGGTGCATGCAGCGGCCGCCTCGTCCAGACTCCTTTCTGCCTTGACTGCAATCCCCTGTAAGCCTGTGCAAGAAAAAACCATCTGGCATCCCCTTCCCGGCGGAATTGATGCAGATAAAGCTCTTTCCGACTGCCATCTGCCCCCTTGATATCAACTTCCCGCCATGGCTCCAATGCACGAAGCAATGCGCTCTTCTCCACAGGAATCCACTGACATCTGTCCGTAAAAGTCATCAACTGCGTATCCTCGCCGCAGGCTGTATACTTTGGCTTTGTACCGCACAACAATATTTTCCCGCCGTTTTCCCGGAAATGGGATAATCTCTTAAATGTATTATAACGGAGATGGATACAGTCCGGCACCAGGATCACATCATATTTCATTTTGCCGCACACAAACTTATTCCTGCTGTCAATACTGTCATCATCCTCCGGCCAGCCGGATTCCTCCAGTGCTGATTCTGCAATGTAATCAAAATCGATGCCATTTGTCAGCAGCCATTCCGTAATATTCTTAAAATCCGTTTCCAGCTGTTCTTTTCTTCCCTGAATCCGGCCTGCCGCATCCTGATACAGCCACATTGTTTCAATGGGATGTATCATCCCCACGCGCACCATCGGCTCCCCTCTTGTAAGACAATAATTCACACGGGCAAAATGGTCCTCTATATAACCAAAATCTTTATACCAGGGCGACTGCCAGCCGATTGCCGCCGGGTAATCCCTTTTCGCTTCCCCTGCCATGGAAGCCCATGCCAGATGCGGAACCCTTGTGGTGACCCCCAGTGCCGCCTGCCAGTCTCCCGCCAGCTTATATCCTTCAAAATCAAAATCCCATTGCGTCACACCGTACAGTTCGCTCAGCACTCCTTCCCTGCCCTGCTGGTGCGCCACACCGGATGCCTGCTTTACCGAAGAAAACTCTCTGAAATCGCACAAATTATCTATGCCCGGCAATTGGAACTCACGATAACATCTCATAGCCTCTCCAACTGCTCCTGCCTGTCCTGCCAGACTCTCCTCACCGAGAATATGCCCCGTAGACAAAATACCGTGATCCCGGCACCATTTCCCGATGGTCCCGCAATATGCAGAGACAAATTGTTCCGCGCACACCTCATACAGATAATACCTCTGCTGCGATATCTCTTCTCCCTTCCTGTTCCAAACCATATCAGGAACGGCCTGAAAAAAGTCCAATCCGCATTTCTGCATGTACAGCTCAGGCAGCTTCTCCGTAAACGGCAGGCCGATGCTTTCCATTTCTATTGCATGCGCTGACAGTGACATCCCCGGGATATGAGGCTCGTCCGTAAAAATTGCGGGAACGGACTTCCCGAATTCCTCCTGAAGCACATCCGCGTATCTTTCATGAGTTTTTGTAATAAATGCTTTGACTGCATCCTCGTTCAGGGTATCCGCATAAGTCTGGTTGTTGCACCATGGTGTTTCCTTTTCCATGATTTCATACAAGTACCAGATTTTTCCTCTCACTTCCCCCGGATCTTGCAGGGGTTCGATCATCTGAAACTCTTTCAGGCAGCCTTCCTCCAAAACTACATCATACATCCTCAGCAGACAGCCTGCCGTCTTTTCGTTCCTCCTTTGCTTCTCCAGAAAATCTTCCCTGAAATCTGTGATGTCATCTCTTTTATGAGTTGTCAGCTGCAGGCTTCTTGCCCGGAACGCAACTGTTTTTGTCACTTCCCCCCCTGCAATCCCCGACGCATATCTGTCTTCCGGTCGCGTATACACATCGGACGCTGCCGCCGCAGAGCCTTGTGTAGATCTCGGTGGG
>CAMWJV010000192.1 GCA_947174665.1 uncultured Lachnospiraceae bacterium | reverse complement strand
ATTCCGGTGGGCTTGTGTCGGCTGATGCGCTTTCACCAGCCAATGCTCTCTCCTCCGTTGGCGTCTTCTCCTCCGTCAATGTTTTTCCCCCGGACGTCTCCTTCCCGCAGCCAGACAGACAGCCAAATGCCAGCCCAAAGGCAGTAAGCAGCGAGATAACTTTTTGAATCATAATGCGTCGTGCCATCATGCGCTCCACACCGTCGCCAGGATTCCGTCCGCAATGGCCCGGGCAATATCGTTAAACCGTTCATCAAAAAGCTGATTATCTGCATCTGTATTGATAAATCCTACCTCCACCAGCACTGCCGGCATCTCCGTCTTGTTCAGCACTACCAGATTGGTCCTCTCGTTGACCCCCTGGTTCACGAATCCTACGTCCTCCAGCCGGGTATTGATGTTATCTGCCAGCCTTGCCGCCTCGCCGTAACGATTGTAAACCAGTGTCTCCACCCCTGTGTACTGATTTGGATAGGGGCTGAAATTTCGATGAATCGAGACGAAGTAATCCGCATTCACCGCATTTCCTTCCATAGCTTTCTGCTGTGGTGACTCGTATATATCCGTTTCGCGGGTGTAATAGACATTCACCCCGTTTGCCTCAAGAATCGGCCCTATTGCCAGCACAAGCGCCAAGACGTCGTCCTTTTCCTGTCTTCCATTGTACACCGCGCCCGGATTTGCACCACCGTGCCCGGCATCAAGCACTACCAGCGCCATAAACACCTCCCACATAGCTTTGTATATACCTGGCTCTGTATATTATTATGCAGGAGGTGAAATTTCGTGCCAGTCCACAGGTAAACATCAATAGTTTTGGGGTTGTAAATATGTCTCCGATAAGGTAAAATATGTTATCATTCCAATAGAAAGAAAGGAACCCGAAGATGAAACCGCATTGGAAAATCTACCTGCAGGCAGGCATCAGTATCTTTATTCTTTTCCTGTGTATCCATTATTGGGACAGCTTTATCAATTTCATGAAACTGCTTTTGGCAGCGGCTGCGCCGCTTCTGACGGGATGTGTCTTTGCTTACATTATCAACATCCCCATGAGCTTTTTTGAGCGGCACTACTTCCCCAGGAGCAAAAAGACCGCTGCAGTCAAAAGCCGCAGACCGGTTTGCATGCTGCTGTCATTCTTATGCGTGATCGCCGCCGTATTGTTACTGCTGCGCATCGTCATTCCAGAGCTCAGCCGCTGCATTACGCTTTTGCTGACGAATGTACCCGCAGCCCTGGAAAAAATAGGAGCTTATCTGGCTGAGGCAGCGTGGCTTTCCGAATATATTCAGAAATTTTTCAATGACATAGACTGGCAACAAACTCTTTCCAAAATTGTCAGTTCCATCCTGGGCGGCCTGGGAAACGCGGGAGACTATGCGGTGAATATCGTTTCCAAAACCGTTTCCACCGCTGCAAACGGAATGATTGCCTTTATCTTTTCCGTTTACCTGTTATCCGGCAAGGAAACCCTTGGCCGGCAGCTGCACAAATTGTCAAATCGCTATCTTAAGCCCGGCTGGCTTGCGAAGATTTCACATGTGATGACTATTGCCAACGACAGCTTTCACCGTTACATTGTAGGCCAATGTACTGAGGCCGTGATTCTGGGTGTCCTCTGTACTCTGGGAATGCTGCTCTTTCGGTTCCCCTATGCCGCAGTGGTAGGCGTTACCGTTGGATTTACTGCCCTCATCCCTGTCGCAGGGGCTTACATTGGCGGGATCGTAGGCTTTTTGCTGATTCTTACCACCTCTCCACTTCAGGCGGTTTTGTTCGTTGTGTACCTGGTCATCCTCCAGCAGCTGGAGGGCAACATTATCTATCCAAAGGTGGTGGGAACTTCTCTCGGACTGCCCGGCATCTGGGTACTGGCCGCAGTCATTATCGGCGGCGGGGTCAGCGGTATCGGCGGTATGCTGATCGGCGTTCCGCTATGTGCATGTATCTACCGCCTGATCCGTGAAGATGTACAAAAAGCACAATAGAAAACAGCTGCGGAGCAGATAGTTCATCTGTCCTGCAGCTGTTCTTTATTCCCTGTCTTATATGCTCTCATCCACTGCGGCGCCCTTTATGTCCTCATCCAGAAGATTCATCTTTCTGAGCATATCCTGAACCTCTTTCTGCACATCTTCCGCAGATTTCGTCAAATCGGAGAATTCCTCGGGACTAAGCTCCTCAATCCAGGCTTCCTCCTCTTCTCTCTTCTCCTTCTGCTTCTCAAGCAATTCCTTCTTCTCTTCCCGCTCTTCCTTGATCTTCTCCGCCTGTTCTTCTCTCTTCTCGGCCTCCTCGTCGACATGATCCATGCCTTCCTGCTGAAGCATGCCAATGATTTCCTGCCCGGCCGCATCCATAATTTCATCCGCCTGTTTCCGGGCATCCGCCATGTGATGATACTTCAGGCGCTCAATCCGGGTGCCGCGGATAGACGCATTTTCTCCTTGAATTGTCCCCTGAGCCTGAGCCAGCTTTTGCTCCTGAACCTTCCGTTCCTGTTTCAGGTTCTCCATATCCTGAAGATACTGTTCCTCGTCGATTTCCCCGTTTGCCTTTGCCTTCTCCAGCACCTCCTGACGCCTGTCAATATCTTCCAGCCCGTTCTGTAGTTCCCTGCTCTCCGCCGTCAGTTCTTTCACATGCCGGCGGCTCTCCTCCATACCCTCATCGATCTTAAGGTCAGTATGAAATGCCTCTCCCACGACCTTCATCGCCTTCTCCTGGGCTTTGGCCTTTTTTTCGGCGATTCTGTCCTGAAGAGTACCTTCCTGATTATTCTTAAGATTACCCGCAAAAATAGTCTTTCTGTTTTCCTGCTCCCTTTCGGTTCCATCCGTGGCCGTACTGCTGGCGGGCTCCCCGCCTGCATACAGTGTAATATTATTATCCACCTTCATACACGTTTACCTCCATGTAACTTTGTCTGTTGAACGGCTGTTTTCGGCCGTAGGCAGCCGCATGTTATTTTATAATCCGAATTAGTTCAGCAAGAACTATATTTTTTAAGATTCAAACACTGCACAATAGCCTATATTATATATCGGCCTATCTTCCGAAATCATTTATCGTTCTCCTGTCCTTCCGGCCTGCCATTCATGACATGTTTCCGTTAGAAGGATCAGGATTTGCAAGTTTTTCCAGCAATCCGCCCGATTACAATGTGGTAAATTCCGTTCTGTAATTTTCCTTCCGCCCGCGGTCAGCCCGCAAACTGCGAATTATACAGATTTGCATAGAAGCCGCCCTTCGCCAGCAGGCTTTCATGGCTGCCCTGCTCGATAATATTTCCATCCTTCATGACCAGGATGATATCCGCCTCCTGGATGGTGGAGAGTCTGTGAGCCACAATAAAGCTGGTCCTTCCCTCCATCATAGTGGCAAAGGCGTTCTGAATCTTCAGTTCCGTGCGGGTGTCTATGGATGAGGTTGCCTCGTCCAGAATCAGCATGGGCGGAAGGCATAACATCACTCTGGCAATGCACAGCAGCTGCTTCTGGCCCTGGGACAGGCTGCCGCCATCCTCCGTGATCACCGTGTCGTACCCCTGGGGCAGACGCTTGATAAAGCTGTGAGCATGGGCGGACTTTGCGGCCTGAATGACTTCTTCCTCCGTTGCCTCCGGCTTACCCATACGGATATTGTCACGGATGGTTCCGGCCCGAAGCCAGGTCTCCTGAAGCACCATACCGTAGCTTGTGCGCAGGCTGCCCCTTGTCATCTCACGAATATCCGTGCCGTCCACGCATATCCGGCCGCTGTTCACATCATAGAACCGCATCAACAGATTGATGACCGTGGTCTTCCCGCAGCCGGTGGGGCCCACGATCGCCACCCTCTGTCCCGGCTTCACCTCCAGATTAAAATCCTCGATCAGCTTCTTTTCGGGCACATAACTGAAATACACGTTCTCCAGCTTCACATTGCCTCTTGCGCAGGTCAGTACCTTTGCTCCTTCCACATCAGGAGTCTGGGGCTCCTCGTCGATCAGCTCAAAAATGCGGGCCGCACAGGCAAGTGCATTCTGCAGCTCCGTCACCACACCCGAAATTTCGTTAAAGGGCTTCGTGTACTGGTTTGCATAGCTTAAAAAGCAGGACAGCCGCCCCACGCTGATACCTCCCCGAATCGCCACAAAGGCACCGAAGATGCCCACGCCTGCATACACAAGGCTGTTGACAAAACGGGTGCAGGGGTTGG
>CAMWJV010000191.1 GCA_947174665.1 uncultured Lachnospiraceae bacterium | reverse complement strand
ATTATATAGATGTGAAGGGCGTAAGAGGGGAAATCATGTCGGAGCAGGCCATGATCTTCTATGAGGCCCAGGTGTCTACCGCAAAGGTGGTATGCGGGGTCTGCGGCGGCTGTCTGCTTATTACGTCGGTTATCATGCTTATGTTTTATATCAGGCATTACATTGACACCCATAAAAAGGAACTGGGCATATTGAAGGCTTTGGGGTATTCAAACCGGAAGATTGCCGGAAACTTCTGGGTGTTTGGCAGCAGTATTCTGATTGGCACAGCCCTGGGCTTTGCCGGAGCCTTTTGTATCATGCCGGCCTTTTACCGGGGGCAGAATAAGGATAAGATTCTGCCTGAAATGGCGGTAGGATTTCATTCGTCACTGCTGTTGTATCTGGTTGTGGCACCCGCAGCTGTTTTTGCTTTTCTGGCAGTCTGTTATGCCTGGTACAAGCTGAATATGCCGGTTATGAGTCTGCTGAGAAACAGTATGCAGGGGCTTCCCGAAACGGGAAAACACCGGAAGAAAGGTGTCAGCAAGCGAAGCGAGGACGGGCAAAAGGATGACGGGAAAAATGGCGGCGGACAAAGCGGTGATAAGCGGAGCAGCGGGTTGTTTCTGGAGGATCTGAGAAAGAACACTCTGAGAGACAAAAAGGTACTGGTGTTCTTCATCCTGTTTGCATCTTTCTGTTTTTCTGCCATGACCCAGATGTCTTTCAGTATGAAAGACCTTTCAAGCGTTATGATGGGTGTCATGATGATGCTGATCGGACTCGTCCTGGCCAGCACCACGCTGTTTCTCGCCATCACCACGGTGATCAACGGCAACACAAAGACAATTGCCATGATGAGGGTGTTCGGCTATTCTCAGCAGGAATGCTGCAGGGCCATTCTGGGCGGGTACAGGCCGGTGTCCTATGTGGGTTTTGCAGTCGGAACGGTGTATCAATATGTCTTGCTGCGGATCATGGTTGACGTTGTGTTCCGGGACATGGAGGGCATGCCTGCTTATGAATTTGATTTTCCTGCCATGCTTGTTTCCCTTGTGGTCTTTATCCTGGTTTATGAAGCGGTAATGTATGCTTATTCTCAACGGATAAAGAAAATTTCCGTAAAGGAGATCATGCTGGAGTGAGGAGAGGGGTATTGTATGTATATTGACTTATCGGGGGTTTGGCAGCTTGCCCTTACCGGGGACAATGGAGTACAGGAGGGAGAGATCAGCCTGCCGGGCAGTCTGCAGGCCGCAGGCTGCGGAAATCCGATCACCAGGGATACTCCATGGGTCAGCGGGCTTCATGATGTTCTCTGGTATGAACAGGAGGTCTTTCGAAAAGGGGACGGGGCGGAATGCCTGGTGCCCTTTTTGTGTCAGCCGGAGCGGCATTTTATCGGGGAGGCTGTCTATCAGAGGGAGTTTACGGTGTCTGAGGAAGCCGAAGAATGGTTTCTTCGGATTGAACTTACCAGATGGCGGACCAGGGTGTGGATAGACGGCAGCTTCCGGGGGGAGGACTGTTCTCTCTGCACTGCCCACGAGATTTCCTGTGGCCGGCTGTCGGAGGGCGTGCATACCCTGCAGGTGTCAGTGGACAATTCCATGCAGTATCCCTATCGGCCTGACGGCCACGGTGTGTCTGACGCACTTGGGGCCACCTGGAATGGTATGGTGGGAGAAATTGCACTGATGACGAAGGATGAACTGGAGGAGAGGGCAGCGGCGAGAGCGGCTTACGCTGAAGCACATCCCCGCCGCATGGAGGTTCGGGAGGGAAACTTTTTTGCGGACGGGAAGCCCTTGTACTTCAGGGCTACTCATTTCGGCGGGGAGTATCCCATGACAGGGTATCCTGAGACGGACAGGGATTGGTGGAGGAAACGGATGCGGATTGTCAGGGAATGGGGACTGAACGCCATCCGCTGTCATTCTTACTGTCCTCCGGAAGCGGCTTTTCAGGCGGCGGACGAGGAGGGAGTCTTTCTGCTGGTGGAGTGCGGCATGTGGAATGTGTTTCGGGAAGGAATTCCCATGATGGAGGTTCTCAGGGAGGAGACGGAGCGGATTCTGCGGCAGTTCGGGCATCATCCCTCCTTTGCATTCTTTTCACCTTCCAATGAGCCGGGGGGAAACTGGTATCAGCCCCTGCGGGAATGGGTGGCCGAGACACGGGAGTATGACAGGCGGCTCGGGTATGAGGGAAGGCGTCTCTATACCGCACAGTCCGGCTGGTTCTACGACGTGCCGCCTGCACAGATCACAGGTACGGATTTTATCTATTTTCATCGTTCCGGGTACGGTCCCTTCACGGGGGGAACTGTTCGGAACTCCCAGGGCTGGAAGGGAGGGGACTATTCGCCCTCTGTGGAAGGGACGGTGCTTCCTGTGGTCTGCCATGAGTTGGGCCAGTGGTGCGCCTATCCGGATTTTCGGATCATTCAAAAACTGACAGGTCACCTGCGGCCCGGGAACTTTCGGATATTTCAGGAAATTGCGAGAGAAAACGGCGTGCTTTCCCTGGCGGAAAAGTTCCTGTGGTGTTCGGGGAGAAACCAGCTCAGACTTTACAAGGAGGAACTGGAGGCTAACTTCAGAACACCTCAGCTCAAAGGCTTTGAACTGCTGGATCTGCATGATTATGCGGGGCAGGGAACGGCGCTGGTGGGTCTTCTGGACATGCTGTGGGAAGAGAAGGGCTATGCGGAGCCGGAGGAGTTCAGATGTTTTTGCGGTGACACTGTCCTGCTCGCAAGACTGGAGTCCTATGTGTGGAAGAACACGGACAGGGTGGAGGTTCCTGTGGAAATCAGTCATTTCGGACAGGAGGAGCTGCGGGATGTGAGCATAGAGTGGCAGCTGACCGGGGAAGGGGAAATATACAGATCCGGGCGGCTTGCTCCGGTGTCCGTCTCCTGCGGAAGCTGCCGATCTGTGGGAAGTATTACCCTTGACTTTACCGGCATTACCGGGAGCAGGGAACTGACGCTGGAGCTTTCCCTGGAGCGGCGGAAGGACAATTCGGAGTGCAGGAACAGATGGCGGCTTACCGTGTTCGCGGTACAGGAGGAAGAAAAAAGGTCGGACAAAGACAGAGCAGACAGTGTTCTGTACACCAGAGACTGGCAGGAGGCTAAAGAGGCTCTGGCCGGGGGAGGGGCGGTGGTCTATGCGCCTTATCTCTCGGAACTGTCATATGACTGTCCGGCGCTGTCCATGAAAAACGTCTTCTGGAACGGACAGATGGGGCCCTCCTGGATCAGGAACCTTGGGCTGGTGGTGAAAACGGAGCATCCGGTTTTTCGAAATTTCCCCAGTGCGGAGGACGGAGGCTGGCAATGGGAGGATATTCTGGAGCACGCAAGGGGCTTTTGGCTGAAAGGAATGGAAAATATCGAGCCCATTGTGCGTCCCATCGATGACTGGAACCGCAGTCTTTCTCTGGCGCTGATGTTTGAGGCGGCAGTGGGAGAAGGCAGACTTCTGATGATAACGGCAGATCTGCAGGGAAGCTTCGAGGAGCGGCCGACGGCATATTGCCTGAAGCAGGCGGTTTTGAGATATGCGGCCTCCGAAGAATTTCGGCCCCGGCAGCAGGTTTCCGCTCAGACAATCGAGGAGAAGCTGTTTCCCGTGCTGCGGATGGAGGCCCTTACAAAGGAATATCTTTTCAGTGAGGGTGCAGGGGTAACGGGGGATGTTTCCCTGTCGGCCAATCCGAATATCTCCGTCAGGATAGAGAAAGAAGAGTTCCCCGTTGAAATCACTTTGGCGCTGCAGCGGGAGGTGGAGATTCAGGGGCTTGTTTACCTGCCGGAGCAGAAGGACAGGAAACGTACAGGTCTCATCCGGGATTACCGGCTGGAGTACCTTGACAGCAAAAATGGGGATTGGGTGCTTATACAGCAAGGTACTTTTCCCAACACAACTTTGTCCCGGCGGGTGGAATTTGACAGCAATGTGAAAACGGAGAGAATCCGGCTGACAGTGCTGTCCGCCTATGGGTGCAGGGACGGATTGGTATGGGTGCAGGCTCAAGAAGGCTGGAAACAGGAGTGGCAGAAGGCGGAAGCTGTGGTACAGGCAGCGGGCCTTCATCTCATTTGCGGGGAGCCATGGGAGCCCTCCGATGAACTGTTCTGGTCGGCAGCGCGGAAATCCGCCACCAGGGAGATTGACAATTAGTATAGGAAAGCCGAACCGAAAAAATATATTAA
>CAMWJV010000190.1 GCA_947174665.1 uncultured Lachnospiraceae bacterium | reverse complement strand
GGCTCGAACCTATGACCCTCTGCTTGTAAGGCAGATGCTCTCCCAGCTGAGCTAAACTTCCATTAATCGGCTGTCTCAACAGCCGACTGAATTAGTATACCCTGTAGCAACACTTTTGTCAACCACTTTTTACATCTTTTCCGGTGCCGAAAATCCCAGGACATCAATGCATGTCTCCAGCACATCCCGGGTCAACAGAAGCAGCGCGATCAGTCCTTCCCGCTTTTTCCCATCCGTTTCACCCAATATCTTTGTCTCATGATAAAAGTGATTAAAAGCATTTGCCAAATCATAGATATAAGCACATACTTTATGGGGTGCTGCCTCCTCCGCCGCGCTCTGCATCATGGTATTAAACTGTACCAATGCCATCATCAGTTCCTTCTCGGCCTCACTTGCAGCCGCCCGCAATACGATTCCCTCCGTACTGCCGCCCTGTTCCTTATATTTTGTAAGGATAGACTTAATGCGCACGATCGTGTACAGGATATAGGGACCTGTATCTCCCTCAAAGGAAGTAAATCTGTCCGGATCAAAAATGTAATCCTTAGAGGCCTGATTGGATAGGTCTCCATAAAGCAGAGCGGATATCGCCACCAGGTCGGCTACCTTTCTGGCCTCCTCATCCGGCATTTCTCTGCCTTCTTTAATCTTTCTGTACATTTCGTCCTTGGTCTCCTGAATCAGGGTCTCCAGACGCATCACACCGCCATCCCTGGTCTTGAAAGGCTTGCCGTCCTTGCCGTTCACCGTTCCGAAGCCGATCCACTTTAGTTCTGTCTCCGACTCTACCAGCTTTGTCTTGCGGGCACAGCGAAACACCTGGTCAAAATAGAGATCCTGGCGCTTGTCTGTCAGATAAATGATTTTATCAGGATGGTACAGGCGCATGCGCTCCAAAATAGTGGCAAGGTCGGTGGTGTTGTACAGGGACGCCCCGTCGGACTTTAAGATCATACAGGGAGGCACTTCCTTGGTGTCCGTCTCCTCCTTCACATCCACCACCAGGGCTCCTTCGCTGATATGAGCGTAGCCGCCCTCCTTCATATATTCCACCATCTCCGGGATGAGATACTGAACATCGCTCTCCCCCTTCCACAAGTCAAATTCCACATTCAGACTGCTGTAATTTTTCTTCAGATCCGCCACGGACACATCCATCATATGCTGCCAGAGCGCTCGGTAACCCCGCACCCCGTTCTGAAGCTTATATGTGGCCTCCATAGCCTGTGCCTTGTATACCGGGTCCTCCTTGGACTTTGCGCTGGATGCCGGATAAATTTCTTCCAGTTCGGAGATTGTGAAGGGAGCCTCCTTTGGATATTCTCCCTCATAACTCTCGTCAAAATAAACCAATTCCGGCTTTCTCTCCTTTATTCCCGTTATCACAAGCCCCATCTGCAGCCCCCAGTCTCCCAGATGTGCATCGCCGATGACCTCATGGCCCACATAGCGGTTGATGCGCTTAATGCTCTCTCCGATGACCGCGGAGCGCAGATGCCCTACATGAAGAGGCTTTGCAACATTTGCCCCGCCATAGTCAACCACAATCTTCTTTATCTTCTCCGGCTTTTCCAGACCGAATCGGGAATCCCCGGCCATCTCCTGAACCACTTTCAGCAGATATTCCTCCGACAGCTTCAGATTCAGAAAGCCGGGGGCAACTGCCTCCGCTTCACTGAACACCTCGCTGCCCGCTAATTTCTCTGCCACATCCTTCGCAATCATAACCGGTGCCTTGTGATACAGCTTTGCTCCCGCCATTGCGCCGTTACACTGATATTCACACAGGTCGGGACGATTGGAGACCGTAACCCTGCCCAGTGTACCATCATAGCCCGCCATCTCAAAGGCCCGTCCCATTTCCTCCGACAACAGATCCAAAAATTTTTTCATTCTGTCCCTCACATTTCCTATTTTCTGCGCCAATAGAATTATACCCCGACACCCGGCCCTTTGCAACCAAAATCAATGAGTAATGTCATCGGATGGTCTGCATTCCCTCACACTGAAAGCACAACCGCAGTAATTCTGCCTGTAAAGCCCGTATTCTGCTGACAGCTCGATCGATCTTTTGTAGCCATTCCGCTTTTTAAAATCCGAGGGCAGCCAGGGGATTCCGTACTCCGCCGACAGCGACAGCCCGATTTCATTGAGCTTCTCTGCATTCTTTAGGGGGCTGATGGACAAAGTGGTGCAAAAGTAGTCAAATTTCCCCTCTGCCGCCTGCATTGCCGTCTCCCTCAAGCGCAGTTCATAACAGCGGAAGCATCTCTCTCCGCCCTCCGGACATTTTTCCAGCCCCCTGACTGTCTCCAGAAAGCGGTCGGGTTCATAATCCCCCTCCACTATTTGAATCCGATGTCCCTTTTTCTCCTCATTATAGGCTCCGATCAGCCTCTTCTGCTCTGTTGCCCGCTTTCTGTACTCCTCCGTAAAGGAGATATTGGGGTTGTAATAAAAAACGGTAATCCGAAAGTATCTGCACAGATATTCCAGCACATAGCTGCTGCATGGTGCACAGCAGCTGTGCAGGAAGAGCGTTGGCACGGTTTCTTCCCTCACCCCCTGCTCTCCCAGCCGTTCCAGCAGCTTATCCAGTTCTTTCTGATAATTGATCCGATTCATAATCCCACTTCCCGCAAAAACATCCGTATCCTTCCGATAATCCTGTTCTGATGATAACACATTGCCCGCGAAAAATTCAATCATAATAACCGTTAAAAATCCCGGAAGCCAGAAAGGTTCCCGGGATTTTATCGTAAAAGCTGCTTATTATTTTGTAACTATTCAGAACCTATTCGCAAGAGGGGCCTCGGCCCCCTCTTTATTGCCTCTGCGAGGCTTACTTTTTGCTCATATATGGCTTCTCGCCATATAGATTTATAAAAACAGTCTTTATCAAGCAAGCTTGAACAGCCTGTTTTATAAAATTAAGCATGGTTCTGAATAGTTACAATATTTTACAGATTGATTGTCTTACCTGCGGCAATTTTATTCGCATCCCTAATCTGAGGATTCTTTGCCAGCAGATCTTTCAGCGTCATATTGTTTGCCGCCGCGATTTTGCTCAGGGTATCGCCGGACTTTACCACATAGGTTCCTCCCGCAGAGGAGGTGTTCTCAGTTCCTGCACTGTTTCCGAAATGAGCTGCCAGATACAGAGGGCCATACCAGGGAATATCGTTGTCAAGGGCCGCACCTGCCGGAATGATGATGACATAGTCCTTGTCTTCATATGTAAATTCAAGCCTTAAGGAAACATCACCTTTCTCAAGCAGCTCCTTCATCATGGCGTTGGACAGAGTGGTAACGCCCTCATCCATGACGATGGTGGAACCGGCTTCCGCCGTCTGAATCCGGCTGCAAGTTTCATTTTCAAAATCATGATAAAGACCCGCCCCCGTTTTCACACTGCTGCCGGAAGAAGCGTTACCTGAGGAACTGCTGCCGGGAGCAGAAACAGCTGTGGGCACACCGGAGCCCAGGTATACTGCATAATGAGACCCGTAAAAAGCCTCAGATATATCGTGAGGATCCCATATATGGCAGTACACATAATAGGTTTTGCCGACGGTAAGCCCCTCAAAAATAAATTTATAGCTGCCCTTACTACCATTTTCAGTTCTTTCAGTACTTTCATTAAAAAACTTCTTTACCTTGGCGCTGGAGCCACAATCAAAAAAGTCATAGTAAGCTTTGCCATCCTCTGCATTCTCTACAGATGCCGGCTCCCATTCCTCCTCGCACACATAAACGGCGCCGCCGCACATTTCCATAGAATGGCTTGCACTTTGCACGTTCACAGTCACCGTGAGCAGTCCATCGACCACGTCAACATTACCCGTGAGATGTGTATCAGAGAAACCGTTGCACCCCACTTCCGCAATCCAATTCTGCCAGTTCTGACTTTTTAAATCGTCATCATCGTCACCCGCCTGTGCCATGACAGGCATCTGCAGGAAGAGGCTGCCGGCTGCCATCACCCCTCCCAAAACCAGTGCTAAAAACCTTTTTCCTTTTTTCATATCAATTCCTCCGTTAATATAGTCATAGCCATATCTTTTTAATCAGGCCATGCTGTTGAGGTGCTGCCGTTTTGTCTGAGACATTGCACGGCTTTCCCTTCTATATATAAAGATACCCCGGAGGCTAAAAAGGTTCCCTGTAATTTTAAAAATAAAAAATAACTGTTCAGTTTGTTTGATTCTGAACAGTTACAATATTTTACAGATTGATTGTCTTACCTGCGGCAATTTTATTCGCATCC
>CAMWJV010000189.1 GCA_947174665.1 uncultured Lachnospiraceae bacterium | reverse complement strand
GCATACAGCTGTGAGCCAGACATCTCCTCACATTCATCTCACTGTATTCCCCGGTCAGGTTCATCAGCTCCGCCACCGCGTTTTCAAAAAACTTTGACTGCATGCCTGTTGCACCAACTGAGCCGATTTCCTCCTTGTCCACCAGGATACAGCATACCGTCCTGTCTGTTTCCTTCAGGTCAAGCATTGCCTTCAGGGAAGTAAATGCGCAGACTCTGTCATCCTGCCCATAGCCGAAAATCATGCTGCGGTCAAAGCCTGCCTCCCTGGCCTTTCCGGCGGGAACCACCTCCAGCTCCGCAGAGAGAAAGTCATCTTCTTCTATGTCATAGGTCTTCTTTAAAATATCCAGCACGCCGGACTTTACGATATTCTTTGCCTTTTCCTTCCCCTCGTCAGTCTCCTTCTCTTCCTTGCCGAGCATCAGCGGCTTTGAGCCCGCGATCAGATCAAGGGCCTCGCCCTCGATAACCTTTGCCGCTTTCTTTTCCAGCTGTTCTCCCGCCAGATGAATCAGCAGATCGGACACGAAGAATACCGGATCATCCTCATTTTCACCGATGTTCAATTCCACGGTGGTTCCGTCCTTCTTCACCACAACGCCGTGGATGGCAAGAGGCAGCGCCACCCACTGGTACTTTTTCACCCCGCCGTAATAATGGGTGTCCAGATAGGCAAAGGTGTGGTCGATATCCTCAAACAGAGGATTCTGCTTCACATCCAGCCTGGGGCTGTCGATATGTGCGCCCAGAATATTGATGCCCTCCGCCATGGGCTTTTTGCCCATCCTAAACATGACGATAGACTTGTTCATCCATACGCTGTAGACCTTTGCCCCCTTACTTAAGGAGCCGCCCTTCTTCACCAGGCTCTCCAGCTCCTGATATCCCTGGGCCTCAATGGTGTTCACAATTGTGTCGATGCACTCCCGCTCTGTCTTGCCGTTGTCCAGGAACTCTCTGTATTCTTTACACAGCTTTTCCAGCTTTTTCTGATGCTTCTCATCATAGGTCTCCCATGCACATTTTTTTAACATAATTTCTCTCCTTTTACGTTATTACGGGACTATTTTAACTCCTCAGTTCGATATCCAGATGATACTTCAAATTATTCAATATCTTCTTTACAAAGCGGTCCACGGAATCCGCCTCAAAGGCTTCCTCACCGGGAATGAATTGAACCGTGAACGCCATACTCTTCTTGTCCCTGGGAATCTGTCCGCCCTCGTACACGTCAAACAGCCTGATGTCTCCCACATGGGAGCAGGCATTTCGGATTACTTCCTCCACCTGTCCGCAGGTCACATCCTTGCTCATGACAAGTGCCAGATCCCGTTTCTCCTCGGGGAATTTTGAGAGCGGTGTGAAAACCTCTTTCTTATCACACATGGCAAACAGCTTCTTCAGATCCAGTTCCAGGAGATATGCGCTGCTTCTCAGATCCAGTTCTTCCGCCACCTCATATGCCACCTTGCCCAGACAGCCTACTACCTCACCTGCGCACAGGATCTCAGCAGTCTGATAAGGATGCAGGTAAGGTCTTTCTGCGGGTTTATAGGAAAATTGTCCGAACAGCGCTCCGGCCAGCTCCTCCGCCATGCCCTTCAGGGTAAAGAAGCTCTCCTGCTCACCGAAAATGCCGATACAGAGGGTATCTCTCTCGTCGGGATAAGCCTTCAGAGGCAGCTCTTCGGGGATAAAAATCTTTCCCACCTCAAACAGTCTTCCCGAGAGATTCCCCTTCTTCTGATTTCTGGCAATGGCATTCAGCATGGATGCCGCCAGCGTGGTACGCATCAGAGAAAGCTCCTCGTTTATAGGGTTCAAAATACGGATTGCCTTACGCTCCGGGGCATCCTCCGGCAGGCGCAGCAGATTTAGATCCGAGGGCGAAATAAAGGAATAATGGATGCATTCGTATGCCCCTATGCTGCACAGAATTCTCTTCAGCCTCAGTTCCTTTTTCTGCGCCTGGTTCAGCCCGCCCATGGTGACCTTCGCATCCGGCATGAATGTGGGAACCACATGCTCATAGCCGTACATGCGGATGACCTCCTCCGCCACATCCTGATAGGTCTCCATATCCTCACGGTAAGCCGGCACCTGCAATGTCAGTTCATCTCCGTTGATGACAGGGTCAAACTGCAGATTTTTCATGATATGCAGGATTTCCACATTCGGCACTTCTATTCCCAGCACATCATTCACCCGCCGGATGCTCACCCGCAGTTCCTTTGGCTCCACGGAATTACCGGTGTTCACATCCACATGGGTGCAGGACACCTTGCCGCAGCCAAGCTCCTCTATCAAATGCAGGGCGCGCTTCATGGCATGGATGGTGGCATACTCGTCAACACCCTTCTCATACTTGGCGCTGGCATCGGTGCGCTTGCCCAGAGCCCGGGAAGTCTTGCGGATATTATCTCTGGCAAATTTTGCCGACTCAAACATCACTTCCTTTGTTGTATCGCGGATTTCGGAATTTAATCCTCCCATGACTCCCGCAATAGCCACAGGTTTAACTCCATCACAAATGACAAGGTTATTGGGATTCAGCGTATACTCTTTTGAATCCAGAGTGGTGATCTGCTCTCCCTCCTCTGCTCTCCTCACCCGAATGGCATTGCCCTCCAGATAGTCACAGTCAAAGGCGTGCATGGGCTGCCCCATCTCCATGGAAACATAGTTGGTTATGTCCACGATGTTGGAGACAGCCTCCTGTCCCACCAGAGCCAGCCTGCGTTTCATCCAGAGGGGTGATTCCCCAATCTTCACGTCATACACATAATGCCCGATATATCTGGGACATAGCTCGGGTGCATCCACAGTGACGGAAAACCCTTCTTTTTTCACCTCTGTCTCCGTATAGTTCATGGCAGGCAGCTTCAGTTCTTTGTCCAGAACTGCCGCGACCTCCCTTGCAAGCCCTAAGATGCTCTGGCAGTCAGGCCTGTTAGCTGTGATGGAAACATCGAAGATCCAGTCGTCAAGCCCCAGCATGGGCTTCACGTCAGCACCCGGCTCCGCATCCTCCGGCAACACAAGCAGACCATTATATCCTGCACCCGGATACATGTTCTCGGAAACCCCAAGCTCCACGCCGGAGCACAGCATTCCCTCAGACTCATAGCCTCGCAGTTTTCCCTTTTTGATAGTCATGGTGCCTTCCACCGTCTTATGGTCTTTAGCCGTCATAAAAACGGTGGCCCCTGCCAGTGCCAGCGGATATTTCCCGCCGGTCTTCACATTATCCGCGCCGCAGCAAACCTGAAAGGTGCCATGCGCACCGGCATTTACCCTGCACACATGCAAATGTGTCTCCGGTATGGGCTCGCACTCCTCCACAAGCCCTGCCACAACATTACTGATCTCCTTTCCTGTCTCCCTCAGTTCCTCCACCTCGAATCCGCAGGAAAACAGCTTCTTTTCCAGCTCATCGGGTGTTATATCAATATCTACATATTCCTTTAACCAACTCAGCGGTACTAACATTTTCTTCCCTCCGTTCCCTCATTAATTGTCGTTAATCTGCTTCAGCACACGCAGATCGGATTCAAAAAGAAGCTTGATATTATTGATGCCGTACTTCAGCATAGCCGCACGCTCAATTCCGATGCCAAAGGCAAGCCCGCTGTATTCGTCTGCGTCGATTCCGCAATTCTCCAGCACCTTCCTGTTGACAACGCCGGCGCCTAATATCTCAATCCAGCCGGTGCCCTTGCATAGCTTACATCCGCTTCCTCCGCACTCAAAGCAGCTCACATCCACTTCCACGGAAGGCTCCGTAAAGGGGAAATAAGAAGGACGCAGCCGTGTTGTAGCCCCCTCGCCGTATATCTTCTGCACAAACACATCCAGCATACCCTTCAGATCGCACAGTGTAATCTTCTTGTCCACCACAAGCCCTTCCAGCTGATGAAACATAGGGGAATGTGTGGCATCGTCATCCGAGCGGAATACCTTGCCGGGTGCCGCCACCATCTTAATGGGTGGCTTTTTCTTCTCCATGGTATGAATCTGCGCCGCAGATGTCTGAGTCGCCAGAAGAAACTCCGGAGAGAGATAAAATGTATCCTGCATGTCTCTGGCCGGATGATCCTGAGGTGTATTCAGCGCGGTAAAATTATAGTAGTCCGTCTCAATCTCCTTTGTCTCCACCACCTCAAAGCCCATGCCCGCAAACACATCAATCAGCTGATTGCGCATTTGAGTGATAGGATGAAGGTTGCCCACCTCCCTCTCCTCCGCAGGCATGGTCACATCAATTTTTTCCAGTTCATAGCGCAACCGCAGTTCCCGGGCTTTCATCCTTTCATCCAGTTCCGCAAACTTCTGCTGTGCCCACTCCTTCAGTTCATT
>CAMWJV010000188.1 GCA_947174665.1 uncultured Lachnospiraceae bacterium | reverse complement strand
TTTCAATAGGGGCGTAAAATTTTTCTGTTTTCGTAACAATGTTTGTATCAATTCCTTTTTTATAATCCCCTTTATGTATATAGCAATATTTACAGCCTGTACTGTATCTATGACAACCACGCCAGGGGTTCCATGTTCCCATAAATATACCTCTCGTTTTAGCTTCATCTTTTACGTTTATCAATCGGCTTTTCCGCATCCTTTGGCATCAGCCGCATACGCCCCGTTTCTTCGCTGCTTCCGGGGCAGAAATGTACTTTAACATTTTTATTCTCTTTTCTCTAAAATCTATCGGTATAATTATATACGATTAGCCGAATAAAATCAAAGTTCCGATGAATCCTCTGTATCCACCCACATCTGCATATTCAGGCGGCTCATCTTTTGCCGGTGCATCTAACGCATATTGGGGGCCGGGAGTAGTCCTTAATCCATCTCCGGCTATATTACAGTCAATCTTTAAAAATTTATGGAACTATGTGTAAGGTTGTGTTAAAATACACTCAAGAATCCAGCTGCTGCGCGCCTGCCGCGCATTGCGCTCGAAAGGAGTGATTTGATATGAGAAATAGAGGAAAAAACTTAATGAAAAAGAATAGGAGGGAAACATTATTTTAACCCTCCCAAATAAAACGGAGGATTTTCACATGTTTTTAGAATTTAAAAATTTAACAATCAGAAATGCAACTGTTGAAGATGCAGATTTATTATCATCATGGTGGAATGATGGAAATATTATGGCTCATGCAGGTTTTCCAAACGGGACTGGTGAAACAGCAAATGAAATTGCTGAAAAGATCAAAGAAGACACTGATGAAAACAGACGTCTGATCATTGAACTTGATAAAAGACCTATTGGCGAAATGAGTTATGGCAGGGTAGGCGAAGATACAGTCGGAATCGGAATTAAAATCTGTGATTTTTCAGAGCATGACAAGGGGTACGGAAAAATACTTTTGAGCATGCTTATCTTTTCATTATTCGAGGACATGGGATATAAAAAAGTAATTCTTGATACAAACGCAAACAACAAGCGGGCGCAGCATGTTTATGAAGAACTCGGTTTTAGAAAGCTGCAGTTTAGAGAAAATTCATGGCGAAACCAGTTGGGTGAGTTGCAGTCAAGCATTGACTATGAAATGTGTCAGGATGACTTTGTGAATTTCGCAAGATAAAAGCTTTGCAAAAAAGTTTATCCCACTAACACTGATAGTTTCAATAATAGAAAAATGGCAGGTAATTCATAGATTACCTGCCATATAAAACAAATAATATGCTCCCGTACTATTCAAATTCTATCGTTCCCGTAGGCTTCGGCGTGAAATCATAAAGCACGCGGTTTACCCCCGGCACCTCATGGGTGATTCTGTCTACCAGATGACACATAAGGTCATAGGGAATATTCTCCACTGTGGCTGACATGGCGTCGGTGGTATTGACGGCGCGGATGATGACGGACCACTCAAAGGCGCGCTTTCCGTCCTTGATCCCTGTGGACTTGAAGTCCGGCACCACGGTGAAATACTGCCATACCTTGCCCTCCAGTCCGTTCTTTGCAAATTCCTCACGCAGAATCGCATCAGACTGGCGGACTGCCTCCAGCCTGTCACGGGTAATCGCGCCCGGGCAACGCACGCCCAATCCGGGGCCGGGGAAGGGCTGACGGTATACCATGCCGTCTGGAAGTCCCAACTGTTTACCCACAACGCGCACCTCATCCTTAAACAGAATCTTCACCGGCTCAACCAGCTCAAATTTCATGTCCTCAGGCAAACCGCCTGCATTGTGATGTGCCTTGATGCCTTTCTCGCTCTCCAGAATATCCGGCCAGATGGTTCCCTGAGCCAGGAATTCGATTCCATCCAGCTTCCGCGCTTCCTCGGCAAACACTTCAATAAACTCACCGCCGATGATCATCCTCTTCTGCTCAGGTTCAGCAACTCCTGCCAGCTTGTCCAGGAAACGGTCCGTGGCATCCACATAGATCAGATTAGCCTTCATCTGGTTGCGGAACACTTCAATTACCTGCTCCGGCTCACCCTTCCGCAGAAGACCGTGGTTTACATGCACACATACCAGCTGCTGTCCGACAGCCTTGATCAAAAGCGCTGCCACCACGGAAGAGTCCACACCGCCGGACAGTGCCAAAAGCACTTTTTTGTCACCTACCTGTGTCCGAATCTCCGCTATCTGCTCCTCAATAAAGGCATCCGCCAATTCGGGAGTTGTAATTCTCACCATATCTTCCGGTCTTCTGTCTGCCGCCATCTTCATACCTCCGCTTTTATCATTTTTTCGTAACTATCCAGGCCTGAATGTCATTAATCCGTATAATTGTCAAAGTATCCCTGTACCAGTACCACCGGCGTTCCCTTGTCTCCGGAGCCGCTGGTCAGATCACACAGTGAACCGATCAGGTCAGTCAGCTGCCTGGGCGTGGTTCCCTGCGACGCCATATTGCCCACCAGATTATCGCCTTTGGCCTTGATGCTCGCCTCAATGGCCTCCTTCAGCTCCTGACCCTTGAGATTTTTGAAATCGTTATCTGCCAGATATTTCAGCTTCAGCTCATTCGGTGTGCCCACCAGCCCGGCGGTAAATGCAGGAGACACTACAGGATCGGCAAGCTCCCAGATTTTGCCCTGAGGATCCCTGAAGGCACCGTCGCCGTAAACCATAACCTCCACATGCCTGCCCGTCCTTGACAAAATCTCCTCCTGCACCTTCTCCACAAGCCCCTGGCACTCATTCGGGAAAAGCTTGATCTTATCCTCCGTCGCTTTGTTGGAGCCAAGGAGACCATACTTTTTGTTATAGCCGCTTCCGTTCACCGGCGCATTCAAAATCTCATCCAGAGAGCAGACCTTCTTTGCGCCTGCTGCCAGCAGGATTCGCCTGGTTCTTGCCCTTGTGTGTATATCGCAGTTTAAAACGCAGTCCGCATAGTCCAGAATTGCTTTCGCCTGGTTCGCAAATACAATCTGAACCTCCGCGCCCGCTTCTTTTATAATATCTGCGTAATAAGCCACATAGTCCACGCCGGTAAACTCGTGCTTGTTCTCACCGAAGAGCTCCCGGTATTTCTCAAGCGACAGCACGTCGCTGTATGGATTGATGCCCTTTTCATCCAACTGGTCCAGGTTCAGAAGCGAGTTACCCACCTCGTCACTGGGATAACTGAGCATCAGCACTACCTTTTTTGCACCCATCGCGATTCCCTTCAGGCAGATCGCAAAACGGTTTCTGGACAAAATCGGGAAAATAACTCCGATGGTCTCACCACCCAGCTTCGCCCTCACATCATCCGCAATGTCCTGCACTGAGGCATAATTTCCCTGTGCTCTGGCCACTATGGACTCAGTAATAGAAATGACATCTCTGTCATTTAATTGAAAACCTTCACATTCAGCGGCCTCCAAAACACTGTCAACCACAATCTGTGCCAAATCATCGCCTTCCCGAATAATGGGACAGCGAATTCCCCTCGATACCGTACCTACTCTTCTTTCCATTTTTCCTCTCATTCTGCCGCCTGCAGACGGCTCTTCCGCTATATGGCCGAATTATATTTTCCGGCCATAATTCCATGCCATAAAGATTATACTTAAAATTGCCCCGGAAATCAACTGATTGTTCCTTACTACCTGTGTGCCTTAAATATCAGCTTCAGCTCACCGCCTTCCTGACTGTTCCTGTAGGACCATGCTCTCCTTGCTGAAACTATTATATCAACAACAAAGGCGATGCCAAATATCACAACTATAAATAATCCTATATTTCTCGGAATTTTGGTAATTACCATTTCAACCACAGGCTCCACCAGACGGAACACCAGAATGGCGGCAAATCCAAACAGAACGGCATTTCTCAGACATACCCGACCCTTGATGTTAAAGCGCATGTGGGAATAGTCCCACCACTTGGAATGAAACAACTTTTCAAGAATCCCGCCCACAACATATTCAAACACCGAGCAGAATATCACGCCAAAAGCAAACAGCGCCAGATAAGAATCCTTAATACTGCCCAGGCATGCGGCAGCTCCCGCCATTCCGATGCCGTATATGGGGCAGAACGGCATATGTAAAAAGCCTCTGTTCTGAAATTCCCCCGCCTCTATTCTCATGTCAACAACCTCAATCAGCCAGCCAATGACTCCCCAAAAAATAAATATTAAAAACAATTCATAAACTCCATACACAAAAGGCACATTCATATCTCTTTCCTCTGTATCCCTAAAATATCTTTTTCTCTTCTAAAGTCACCTACGCCATTTATTCTACCATAGTCCTTTTTATTTTTCCACTATGTAATAAAAATTGCTGCAACAGTTCAGCCATGCAGAATTAAAACAAATTAGCTAGCGTAAAGTTTTTGTAGGATTAAAAAAATAACAGAGGGTGTCTCTTTTGT
>CAMWJV010000187.1 GCA_947174665.1 uncultured Lachnospiraceae bacterium | reverse complement strand
GTACTCCGTCCGCATGAGATAAACACTGTTTCCCAGTGATGCATAAGTGAATATGCCCTCCTGATACCCGGCCTCCGGCGTCTCAAAGGGTATGGTTTCCTTTTTATTGACCCAAAGAGAGGGTTCAATGCCGTTTCCGTTTTGAGCCGCCCCTGTATTTTCTCCGCCGGCTCCTGTATTTCCGGCCCCTGCATTTTCCACTCCTGCAGCATCATTTCCCTCTGTGGCAATGCTGCCTCCTGCGGCATCACCGCTTCCTGTATTACCGCTGTTCACTGCCGCATCGCTGTTTCCTGTAATATCGTTGTTCTCTTTACCGCACCCCGTCAGCAGCAGAACACACAGCAAAGGCAGCCATAACATTTTCATATGTATTCTCTTTTTCATTTCGATCCTACTCATCCTTTCACCCTAACCCCCATGTCGCAGCTTTGCTGCGACTCAAATCAGGATGAAAAACGCCTATGTGCTGTTTACAGCACATTTTTCAGGCGTTTTTCCGTGTGAGACTTAGAAGTTCTTTGCGAAACAGCCTCTGCTGTGAGCATTAGAACTTCTTCTCACACTATTTTGCCTCATCATTTTCACTGCATTTGGAGAGGGCCAGGGTTCCCGTCCGAGCCACCTCCACGATGCTGATGGTTTCGAGAAGCGTAATCAAAGATTTCACCCGCTCCGGCGCATCACAGATCTGGAGCATCATAAAATGTTTTGACATATCAACAATCTCCACTGAATTCATGCTCTCGCAGATTTCAAGGATTTCCCTGCGATTGTTTTTATTGTATTTTACCTTGATCAGCATCAGTTCCCTTGTGATGCACTGCTGCTCCGAAAAGGTCTTGACCTTAATGACATCCAGCTTTTTGTTCAACTGCTTTTCAATCTGCTCAATGGTGCGCTCGTCGCCGCTGCTGACGATAGTCATACAGGACACTGCCGCATCATCCGTTTCCCCCACAGCAAGGCTGTCAATGTTAAAACAACGTCTGGAAAACAGTCCGGCCACCTTGCACAGCACACCGGAACGGTTTTCCACCAGAACGGAATAAATTCTTTTCTTCATCTTCATTGCTTAAGCCTCCTATTTATTTCACCAGATCCATGGGATCGATCAGACACTCCAGCAGGACAGAGCCGTCATCCCTTAAAAATTCATCGATAACCTCATCACAGCGCTCCATATTTTCCAGGCGCAGGAAGGGGATTCCGTATGCCTCGGCAAGCTTCTCCAGATCAGGGCTTCCTGACAGGTCAACCACGGAATAATTATCCTTGTAGGTGTAGTGCTGGTACTCCCGTACCATGCCGAGGAAATTGTTTTTCAAAACCACAATTTTCACCGGAATATGATGCTGGCGCATGGTGGCAAGCTCCATCATGGACATCTGAAAAGAACCGTCCCCGCAGACTGCAACAACCTGCCTGTCCGGTGCCGCGACCTTCGCTCCCATTGCCGCCGGAATGGAATATCCCATAGTCCCCATGCCGCCGGAGGTCAGGAATTTTCCGTCCTTCACCTTCGCATATCCGCAGGACCAAATCTGGTTCTGGCCCACATCCGCCACATAGACCGCATTCTCCTCCATCTTTTCGGAAAGCCTGGCAATAAAGGCGGCCGGGTCAACAAAATCAGGATTCGGTCTGCGTTTGGGCATCATATCAGCGCGATAGGTTTCCAGCGTCTTCAGCCACTCCTCACAACTGCAGACAAATTCTTCTTTTACAAAGTCATTGAAGATATGTTTTGCATCTCCCACCAAAGGAATGGTTGGACCTGCATTTTTGCCGATTTCAGCAGGATCCACATCAATGTGTACCAGAACCTTGTCCCTGGTGATCAGATCAGGCTGGCTCACAGCCCTGTCCGCCACCCGGGCTCCTACCATGATCAACAGGTCAGACTCATTCATGGCACGGTTTGCGTAGGGCTTTCCGTTGTTTCCAACCATCCCAAAGTAAAGAGGATGGTCTGTGGGCATGACGCCGATTCCCATCATTGTGGAAACCACGGGAATTCCGCGCTCTTCCGCAAATTTTCTCAGATCATTCTCCGCCTGGCTTAACAGCACGCCTCCGCCTGCACAGATAATCGGCCGCTTTGCCTTTTCCAGTTCACGGATTACCTTTTTAATCTGTACCGCGTGCCCCTTTACTGTCGGCTTGTAGGTGCGCAGCGACACCTCTTCCGGATATTTGAATTTACTGATGACCGCATTCTGGATGTCAATCGGAATATCAATGAGCACCGGTCCCTTTCTTCCCGTGTTGGCAATGTAGAACGCCTCCTTGAAAATACGCGGAATGTCATTTACGTTTTTCACAAGATAGCTGTACTTTACAAAAGACTCCACTGCCCCGGTTATGTCAGCCTCCTGAAACACATCACTGCCCAGAAGTTCGCTGTTCACCTGTCCTGTAATACAGATAAGCGGAATACTGTCCGCAAAGGCCGTAGCAATTCCCGTGATAACATTGGTTGCGCCCGGACCCGAGGTAACAGCGCAGACTCCCGGTCGATTTGTCATCCTGGCCACGCCGCTGGCCGCATGAGCCGCATTCTGCTCCGTGCGGATCAAAACAGTGCGAATGTCGGATTCCAGTATACTGTTATAAAAAGGACAGATTGCTACGCCGGGATAACCGAAAATGGTGGTGACCCCCTCCGCTTCAAGACATTTTATGATGGCATCTGCACCTATCATAGTTCAATTCCTCCTATTTATTACTTAATATATTAATCTTCTCATATTGCTTAATTCTGTCTGAACAATTCAATTTGTTATTAGTCTACATTTCAGCCCGTCCAGTCAGCCGTTTCGCCAGCTTTACCGCCTCAGCCGCATCACCGGAATACCCATCGGCGCCGATTTCATCCGCATATTCCTGAGTAATGACGGCTCCGCCAATCATTATTTTAGCCTGTACCTTCTGTTCCCTTGCATAGTCTGCGACCTCTTTCATCCGCTGCATGGTCGTAGTCATCAGGGCGGACAACGCGATGATATCGGCATTATGTTCCTGTGCTGCCCGGATAATTTCTTCCTTAGGCACATCCTTTCCAAGGTCAATCACCTGAAAACCATGATTCTTCAACATAAGTGCGACGAGGTTCTTTCCGATGTCATGAATATCTCCTTCCACCGTGGCAATCACAACCACCGGCATATCCGCTTCGCCGCTTTCCCGCAGAAGAAGAGGCTCCAGCACTTCAATGGCATTTTTCATGGCTTCCGCACTGCCGATGAGCTGCGGCAGGAAGTATTTCCCTTTATCAAACAACTCTCCCACTTCATTGATGGCAGGCAGTAAAATCTCGTTCAGCAGCGCCGACGGCTCATCGCCGTTCTTCAGAGCTTCCCTTGTGATGGCTGCAATGCCGTTTCTATTCCCCTTCATGACTGCATGGCGGAGCTTCTGTCTGCACTCGCTGTCCGCCCTGCTGTCCGGAGCAGCTGCATCGCTTCCGTCCGAACTGTCCTGACTTTTCTTTGCAGCAGGCAGCCCTTCCTGCGACACAGCTTCCCGGCAGGCACAGTTCTTCTGCTGCTTTCTCTGCTCCTCCGCCTTCCTCTCCCGGTTCTCTGCCGCCTGATTGACATACTCAATGTAACGGATGTCCGCCTCCTCTTTGGCAAGCAGCAGGTCTGCCGCCAGCGCACAGCTGACCAGCAGTTCCTGGGAGGGATTGGCTATTGCCATGGTCAGCCCCTCCCTGATTGCAAGAGTCAGAAAAGCCGTGTTTACATAACTTCTCTCCGGCATGCCGAAGGAGATATTGGACAGTCCGCAGATGGTAGCCAGCCCTTTTTCCCTGCAGTAACGAATGGTCTCCAGGGTTTCCAGCGCCGCTCTTTTGTTTGCGCCCACCGTGGCCACCAGCCCGTCCACGACCACATCCTCCTTTTTCATTCCAAGAGAGTACGCCCGTTCCAGAATAGTGTCAATAATATGGATTTTTTCTTCTATATTTTCCGGCAGCCCACTGTCTGACAAAGGCAGCAAAATAAACATGGCTCCGTACTTTTTAACAATCGGAAGAAGTTTTTCAATCTTTTCTGTTTCCAGAGAAACGGAGTTGACCAGCGCTCTTCCGGGATAATACCGCAGTACCGCCTCCAGTACTTCCACATGGCTGGAATCCAGTGACAGGGGCAGACTGGTTACACCGGACACTTCCTCTATAGTACGCAGCATCATTTCTTTTTCGTTGATGCCGCTCATACCCATGTTGACATCCAGGATACACGCACCGTCTTTTTCCTGCTCCTCTGCAAACTGCAGCACCTTGTCCATGACACCCTCCCGCAGCTGTGCCTGCAGAAGCTTTTTCCCCGTGGGATTAATGCGCTCCCCCACGATCATAAAATTCCCATCCAGGCCAAACTCCACGGTCTTCCGCTCCGAAGCCAGGAACCGCATCCCGGGCTGCCGTCTCTGCACAC
>CAMWJV010000186.1 GCA_947174665.1 uncultured Lachnospiraceae bacterium | reverse complement strand
TAAAACAAAAAGAATCCCGCATTTATGCGGGGGCTGGCGTTTCGCAAACGCCTAAAGAATGTTTGACTGAAAGGAGAAAAGGATATGCAGAACAAGGGACCTTATTATTTGACTACGGCCATCGCTTACACATCGGGTAAGCCTCACATCGGCAACAATTACGAGATTGTGATGGCGGACAGTATCGCGCGTTTCAAGAGGAAGGAAGGATATGATGTCTTTTTCCAGACGGGAACCGATGAGCACGGGCAGAAGATTGAACTGAAGGCTCAGGAAGCGGGAGTGACGCCAAAGGAATTTGTGGACAATGTGGCGGGCATCATTCGCGGAATGTGTGATCTGCTGAATATTTCCTATGATAAGTTCATCCGTACCACAGATGATTACCATGAGAAACAGGTGCAGAAGATATTTAAGCGTCTGTACGACCAGGGAGACATCTACAAGGGAGCTTACGAAGGTTTATATTGTACGCCCTGTGAATCCTTTTGGACGGAGTCACAGCTCAGGGACGGCAAGTGCCCGGATTGCGGCAGAGAGGTGAAGCCTGCCCGGGAGGAGGCTTATTTCTTCCGCATGAGCAAATATGCGGACAGGCTGATCCGTCATATCAATGAGCACCCCGAGTTTATTCAGCCTGTATCCCGCAAAAACGAGATGATGAACAATTTCCTGCTCCCCGGTCTGCAGGATCTGTGCGTGTCCAGAACCTCCTTTAAATGGGGAATTCCTGTGGATTTTGATGACAAGCATGTAGTTTATGTCTGGCTGGACGCTCTGTCCAACTATATCACCGGCATCGGTTATGACGCGGACGGGAACAGTACGGAGCAGTACCAAAAGCTCTGGCCTGCGGATCTGCACCTGATCGGCAAGGACATCATCCGCTTCCATACCATCTCCTGGCCCATCTTCCTGATGGCTCTGGGCGAGCCCCTGCCCAGGCAGATATTCGGGCATCCCTGGCTGATGATGAACGGGGGTAAGATGAGTAAATCCAAGGGCAATGTCATTTATGTGGATGACCTGGTGGACTTTTTCGGTGTGGACGCAGTACGATATTATATGCTTCATGAGATGCCCTATGAAAATGACGGCAACGCCACATGGGAGCTGATCGCGGAGCGAACCAACTCAGACCTGGCAAACACACTGGGCAATCTGGTGAACCGCACCGTCTCCATGAGCAATAAGTATTTCGGGGGCGTGGTGGCGGACAAGGGCGCTGCTGAGGCCGTGGATGCGGACTTAAAGGCGGTGGTTACGGATACCCTGGCAAAGGTGGAAGAAAGGATGAGCACGCTCAGGGTGGCGGATGCCCTGACGGAGATTTTCGGCATATTCAAGCGATGCAACAAATATATCGACGAGACTGAGCCCTGGGTGCTTGCGAAGGATGAAACCAAAGCAGACCGGCTAGCCACCGTTCTCTATAACCTGGTTGAAGGGATTGTCATCGGGGCATCCCTGCTGGAACCCTTTATGCCTGAGACGGCGGAAAAAATTGCAAAGCAGCTGAATACTTCCCTGCGGGAGTTTGACAATCTGGATAAGTTCGGCCTGTATCCCGGCGGCAGCAGGGTTACGGAACAGCCGGAAATTCTGTTTGCAAGACTGGATATGAAGGAAGTGGAGAAGCGGGAAGCGGAGCTTGCGGCAGCTATGGCCGCCGCTGCGGAAGAGGAAGCCGGGGCAGAAGAAAACGACACGACTGTCATTGATTTGGAGGCGAAGCCGGAGATTACGTATGACGACTTTGCAAAGCTTCAGTTTCAGGTGGGTGAGATTATTGCCTGCGAGGCTGTGCCCAAGTCCAAGAAGCTGCTGTGCAGCAAAGTGAAGATCGGGAGTCAGGTGAAGCAGATCGTATCCGGAATCAAAGCGTACTATACACCGGAGGAGATGGTCGGGAAAAAGGTGATGGTGCTGGTGAACCTGAAACCTGCCACGCTGGCCGGAGTAGTGTCGGAAGGAATGCTGCTGTGCGCGGAGGATGAGGCGGGGAGCTTATGCCTGATGAAACCCGAAAAGGATATGCCTGCGGGGGCGGAAATCTGCTGAGGCTGACGTGTGACTGTAAATATTATAAAAATTTTATTCAAGAGTACTTAAATTTTTGTCGAAAATGAGTTATACTCCTTATTGAAGGTTGAAACTATGCTTATTCAGAGGTGAGTGTATGGTAAAAGAGGAATTCTATTTTGATTCGCGTGATGGCAAGAGCAAGCTGCATGCGGTCAGATATGTGCCGGACAACACAGAGGATATTCGCTGTGTGGTTCAGATTGTACACGGCATGGCCGAGTATATTGAGAGGTATGAGGAGTTTGCCGAATTCCTCACGGCCAGAGGCTGTGTTGTCACCGGTGAGGATCATATGGGGCACGGAAAATCCGTAGGCAAGACGGGAAAATACGGATATTTCTGTGAGCAGGATCCGGCCACGGTTATTGTCAGGGATGTACACAGACTGAAAAAGATGACCCAGGCATTGTACTCCGATGTGCCATATGTCATCATGGGTCACAGCATGGGTTCCTTTATCACCAGAAATTATATGTTCCGATACGGAACGGGAATCAGCGCCGCAATTATTATGGGAACGGGCATGCAGCCGCCTGCACTGTTGAAGGTATCCAAAACGGTGGCATATATCCAGAAGGTATTCTGCGGACCTAAGCACGTCAGCGGTTTGATTGACAGGCTTGCTTTCGGCAGCTACAACAAACGGATAGAGAATTCTTCCACACCCTTTGACTGGCTCAGCAGGGACGGGGAACGGGTGGCAAAGTACATTGCGGATCCCCTGTGTGGGTTTGTGTTTACCACCAATGGCTTTCTGACGCTGTTTGAATTGCTTTCAAGGCTGAATAAGCGGGAGAACCTGGAGCGTGTACCCGGTAAGCTTCCGGTGTTGATGATTTCCGGTGATGCGGACCCGGTGGGGGATTACGGCAGGGGTGTACAGAAAGCATATGAGAGTCTGCGGGATGTGGGCGTTGAAAATATTTCTCTGAAGATGTATGAAGGCGGAAGGCATGAACTGTTGAATGAAACAAACCGGGATGAGGTTATGCAGGATGTGTTCCGCTGGATAGAGGAGACAGTGCTGAAGGACAGCGGGTCGGAGCAGCAGGAATAATGGAGACAGAAAAAATACGCAGGTTTTACGTTGTCAGGTGGGCCAGAGAAAATGAATGGGCGCCTGCAATGAAGATGATATGGAAGACCTTTTTGAAATTCGAAGGCAGAGATTACACCCAGGAAGGCATCAAAAATTTTTTTGATTTTATTACGGATGACGATTTGTATGTTGCTTTCCTGAAGGGAACATACCGGATGATGGTGGCTCTGGACGGTGAAAAGGTGATCGGAGCCGGCTCTATTCGGAACAGAAATCATCTGTCGCTGCTGTTTGTGGATGAGGATTATCATCATATGGGAGTCGGAAGCGCGCTTCTTACGGGATTATGTGATTATCTGAAGCGCGAGGCCGGCGAGTGCTGCATGTCACTGAAGGCGGCTCCCTATGCGGTAGATTTTTACATGAAGCAGGGGTTTAAGACTGTGAAACCGGAGGAGGAATATTCCGGAATCCGGGTGACAGCCATGGAAAAAGTGTTAGTGTGAGAAAGGAATAGGTATCAGTATGAAAATATTTAGCCTGGACAGCCCGCTGATGCAGGCGTTGAACAAGGTGGCCGACCTTTTGTGGCTGAATGTGCTGACATTGATCTGCTGTCTGCCCATCGTGACTATCGGTGCCTCGCTGACAGCAATGAACTATATGGCTCTGAAGATAGTGAGGAACGAGGAGTGCTATATTACAAGGGGCTTCTTTAAGTCTTTCAGGGAAAATTTCAAACAGGCCACAATAATCTGGCTGGGCATGCTGCTTCTGATAGTAATCCTGGTGATGGATTTTATCATCATGAGCGGAGGCACGGAGACAGGGTTTGAAAAAGTGTTATGGGGAATCATCATGGCCGTTGCCCTGCTGGTGGCGGCGACCATGCTGTATGTTTTTCCGGTGCTGGCTAAATTTGATAATACCGTATTCAGAACGGTGAAAAATGCACTCATGATGAGCCTGATGCAGTTTCCCAAGACACTTATTATGCTTGTGGTGTATGCGGCTCCCCCGGTGTTATTCTTCACAGTCGCAGCGGCCATGCCGTTGTGCATTTTGTTTGGACTTTCCGTTCCTGCCTGGATTTCAGCCAAGCTGTACAATAAGTTTTTTAAAAAACTTGAGGATCAGGTTCTGGCGGCAAATCCTCCGGCAGAAAAAGAAGGCGGGCAGGAAGAAGATGAAAGAATTTTTAAGGATGAGCTGGATCCGGTGCTGGCAGATAAGGATACAAATTAACGAGTTGTCAATTTTAACTAATGCAAATGATGATTTTTTGGGCAAACTGACAAGCGGCTAAAAAAAATGTTGGGATTGTAAGCAAATTTTACAATCTGTCATCAAAACTTTGTGAAATAGTGGTATGGCTTTGAATATGATTTTTCGATATACTGTTTTTAAGTTGAGCGGGAGTGAACCGTGAAAC
>CAMWJV010000185.1 GCA_947174665.1 uncultured Lachnospiraceae bacterium | reverse complement strand
GCGTATCTGCATCCCACCCTGCATAAAGGGTCATTTCAGACTTTACCTTATCCTTGCCAAAGTCCCACTTTTCGGTCAGTCCAGCATCCTTATACCAGCCCAGAAAAACATAACCATCCCTTACCGGCACATCCGGCTCCGCGATCTTTTTCCCCGAGGCAGCAACCTGACTGTCATACTCTCCCCCTGCGCCATAATTATCCTCAAAACAGATTGTATACTGCTCCCCTGACTGCCCGCAGCTGCAAAGCAGGACGGACATCGACAGACAGAGAACAGCAGAAAAAAGTATTAGTCTTTTTCTCATCACCAGTTCCACACCTTCCCATTTCTTTGAATATTACACTTGCAGAGAGAACCTAAATTCTCTCTGCAAGCCGATGAAGTATACATCTTATTATTGATAAATCAATTTACACGCATCTGGTAAATCGTTATGTTGGAGATTTCAATGGTAACATCTCCCAACTGTGCCGTTTCTTCAGATCCAAACTGGAACAACATTTCAAAATCCATGTCCATAATAAAGGTGTCCGTTGTGGTATAGCTGAAAGTCTGCTCCTGAGTGGTAAAATCTATTCTCTCAGAAAGCCTGGGATCCCATCCTCCCAACGGATTCAGGAAAAACCCGCAGGACACGTTCTTGTCAGCCTTTGCGGTGATTTCCACCGTATAATAGCTGTCTGATTCCAGTGTCAGGGGATTTTCCCCGTATCCGCAGATCAGCTTGTTCAGCCAGTCCGTGGTTCCGCCCTGGTCAATGCGGTAGAAAAGGCTGCCATTCTCATTCCAGATCGTACCCACGCCTCTTTCATTATCTTCATCCGTTCCGTTGAAGGTACTCCATGGATAATCGGAATTACTCTCATTTACACTGCCTTTGCCGAAAGCGGTAAACGCATCGATTGTCTTAACGGTCTCCAGGTCGCCCTCCACTACTCCAAACACCACATCGTCAATCAGAATGCTGTTAGAAGAAACGCCATCCGAAGGGTTGCCGATCTGCAGCCTGATGACGGGATCCGCAACTGCACTGTCCGCCGTGAAGACACCGTTAACCTCTATCTCCTCTCCCGCGCCTGCGGAAAAGCTGTTAAAATGCACCCTGTTTGCATCGTACTGACTTGCACTTTCCACAAGGCACTCACCGGATTGCCCGTTCTCTGCATTTATCTTAAAACTGTAATAATACTTCCGGCCTCCTTCGATGGCGATTCCGGGCAGCGCGATGTCCGCCTTAATACTCCATACGCCGCCTTCAGAAGGATAGGCATCAATAGTTACTTTCGCCGCATCCTCTTCAAAGGAAGCCCCTGCAGCGGCCCCATCCCCGGCAGAAACAATAACGCTCTCCTCCCCGGCTCCGGTAAAGTCATTGGTGAAGACAGGATTTCTGGTCTCATTCCCTGAAATTTCATATATTTCAATCTTGTCTATGGTTACAGCAAAATTATCAGGTGTAGTGTCGGAAGGATTATCCGGATTGGGAGTTATTTTACCCAGGTTGATCATAATCTCCGCACTTCCCCCTTCTTCCACCGTAAAATTCAATTCCAGGGGTGCAATTTCCTGACCAATGGGCAGATTGAATGCCGCTCCGAAGGTTTTCCACTCGTCTGTGCCTTCATCCCTTGCAATGATATGGGCGTAGGTATTTTCTGTGGACTTCGCCCACACCTTTATTCTGTAATCGGCAGGTTTCAATGCCATGCCCGGCTTTACAAGCTGTACATCTCCATCCCCTTCGCCGGGTGAGGTAATCTCAAACACATAGGCGCCCTGCTTCAGCTCGCCGGTTGCGGAGGCATTCTCAGACACATTCGCAGTCCAGCCCTTATTGTCTACGGTCTGCTCCGCACTGAAATCAAAGTTCTTATAGACAACGGCTTCTCCTGTCTGCTTGGTAACAGTGAGCGTTGCATAAGCCTCCGCCGTAGCACCGCCCTTGTCCGTAACAGAGTAAACCAACTCATAGTCACCTGCTTTGTCCGGCGTTACTTTTCCGTTCTTGAATTCCAGCGCGGGGGTGGATTCAATGACAATCCGGGAAGTAATATCCCCATCCTCCGCATCGGAAGCGGTTATCCCCGCTAAAGCGTCAAACTCGGACCCGGCTTCCACAGCCCCATCCTTTGCTCCAGTGATCTGTGGTTTTGTATTTTCCCCGCTGTCCGAAGAGCACCCGGCCATCGACAAAGCCATTGCCAGCGATAACATAACTGCAAAACCTTTATGTAATACTTTCATAGTGCCATCCTCCTTTTTTCGTTCCACGTTCTGTTTGTTTATCAATTCTCAGAAATAAATCTGTCATAGGCCGCCTGATAAACCTGCTGCACCTCAGAAAGATTGACCTTACCATTCAGTTCGCTCTTAAACTTTTCCCAATCGGCATCCGACACTCCGCCTTTTGTCAGCCAGCTGATCAGATTTGTTCTGATATAATCATTGATATTGGTCTCATAGTTGCTGAGTGTGTTCAGCTCATCCATGGAAAACTGCAGATTGGGACAGGGTTTTACCCCTTCCGGAACAAAGGGCGTCGCATAGGCCTTCAGTCTCTCCAGCCTCAGCTGCGCTCTGGGCTCCATATGAACCACATTATTCCACGCGTAATCAGAAAGATAAATAATACCAAAGGGAGCATTTTGCAGACGAATCTCATCAGCAGTCATATCTCCGGAAAGCTCCTTCTGTACCAGCATACCGTTCGCATCCTTCTCTTCCTCGTATACAATACCTATAGGGCCATAGTTGACCTGAGCAGAGATTTCAGGATCATAAAAACGGTCAAAGTAGGCAAGTAGAACCTCTACGTTGGGGCAGTCATTAAAGATGATCACTTCGCCCGTGCCCACTTCCGGATTGTTGGAGACGCATATGGTCTGATCGCCGTTTGGCCCAACGAGAGGATTGCAGACAATGTAATTCTCCGGATTGGAGACTACCGTCTCACTCTCCCACCAGTAAAATGCGCCATAAAGCTCCAGTCCTTTGCCGTTTGCCAGGAAATTATCCTGGGACTGCTCAAATGAAACCCTGTCAATCAGGCCTTCTGTAACCCACTTTGCAATATAGTTGGTGGCTTCCTTAAACCTGTCATCCAGCACGGTATATGTAACTTTCCCATCTACGATCACCCTGTGCTCAAGGTTGTCATTCAGGCCGAACATGCCATAAAGGTCGCACTGATTGCCCTGCCAGTTGTTATAGACAAAGTTCATAGGCCGCTCATCATTCGCATCACCATTTCCGTTCATGTCATTCTCTTTGAAATATCTCAGCATGGACTCCATCTGATCACCATCCAGCGTAAGCCCGTCTTTCAAGTCCGCAGCTGATATGCCGCTCACAGCGCCTGCCGCCACGGCCTGCTCAGCCCATGCTTTATTCAGGAACAGCAGGTTGGGATTCTGCATAAGTCCCATCTCCTCTACGCGGGGAAGAGAATAAATCTTCCCATCCTCCACATTGATAAGCTGCTTCTTGATATCAGGCCTCTCCTCCAGTATTTTGGAGAAGTTAGGCATGTATTCCAGATAATCACTGATCGGAAGCAAAACATTTCTCTTTGCATATTTGATGATCTCTCCCGCTCCCATGCCCGCATGATAAATGGCATCCGGACGGTTATCGGCATTGCCCAGAATCAGATTTTTCTGCTGGGAGTACACGGACTCCGACACATTCTCCCAGGTCACATAAACATTGGTACTCTCATACAGATCCTGCATGATCTTCATATCATTATAATCCAGCGCAGATGCGTTTTTGGAAGAATAAATACTGAAAGAGAGTTCCGCCGCACCCTTTTCATTCAAAATGGGGGCAGAGGTATCCGTCCACTGAAAACCATACTCCGAAACTAATTCTTCCACTCCGGCGCCGCTTTCCTTTTTCCCGCCATCACCGCCGCAGGCCGTAAGCGACAAGGCAAGTGATGCCAGCAGTAACATGGAAATCCTTTTTTTCATATTGTTTTCCCTCCATAAATTGTTTATGTTTATTAGTCTCTTAAAAACATCACTCTTTCAGCGATCCGATCATTGCTCCCTGGGCGAAATATTTCTGTACGAAAGGATACAGCATCAGCACCGGAAGACTGGACACGATAACCGAAGCATACTTCAACTGATTTGCCAGCCGGTACTGTTCCAGTATTGTTTCGCCGCTTCCGCCTACTGTACTCTCGGAAGCGATCAGAATCTCTTTCAGCACAAGCTGCAGAGGATACAGTTTCTCATCCTGCAGGAAAATCATGGCATTAAAGTAACTGTTCCACTGGCCTACCGCATAGTACAGAGCCATGACCGCCATGATCGCCTTAGCCAGGGGAAGCACGATCAGGAAAAAAGTGCGGAACTGACCTGCGCCATCAATCTTGGCTGCCTCTATCAGACCGCCGGGAATGCTGGATTCAAAGAAAGTCTTCGTCATGAACAGGTTCCAGACCGAAAGAACCGCCGGAAGAATGATTGCCCAAATCGTATTGACAAGCTTCAGACTGCTCATAACATTATAAAACGGAATCAGACCGCCGCCAAAGAACATGGGAATGATGAAATAGATCATCCAT
>CAMWJV010000184.1 GCA_947174665.1 uncultured Lachnospiraceae bacterium | reverse complement strand
AGCTGATGGAGCTTGGCGGAAGCTATGCGCAGATGTATAAAAAGCAGGCCATGAATTATCTGGCTCTTGATGAGGAAGGGGAGGTGGAGCTGTGAAACAGGAGAAAGATCAGGTGAAGCAGACCGCAGCCCAGGTCTGGAAAAACAATTGGTTTTTAATAAAGCTTTGTCTGGCGGCCTCGCCCGGATACGTGATCTTTGCGGTGCTGGATTCCGTGCGCAATCAGGTGTCCATCTTCTTTGAGCATACCTACGGAATCGGCTATGTGCTGGAGGCGGCGGAATTTCATTATCCTTTCCGTCAGGTGGCGGTGTTCCTTTTGATCCTGTTTGGCGGCGTTACGCTGGGAATGATATTTACGTCGTTCGTGTGGGATTATATGATGGAGAAGGAGCGTCCTAAAATACGGGAGAAGATAAAACTTTTATTTTATGAAAAGGCTAAGGAGCTGGATCTGGAGTGCTATGACAATCCGGAATACTATAATCAGCTGGTTCTGGTGCTGGGGGAGGTGGACAAGCAAGTTGACAGATGTGTCACATTTTTGCAGAACACAGCGTCCGGTATTGCGGTCTTTATTTCTACGGGCATCTACTTCTTTATGAAGGATAAGGTCTCCATCCCGTTCGCGGTGGTGTCCTTTGTGATGGCGTTTTGCTTTAATCAGCTGTTTAACAAGCTGACATTTAAGATTCGTATTGCAAGAAATCCCCATGAGAGAAAGCGGGAGTATGTGAAAAGAGTATTTTACCTGAGCGATTATGCAAAGGAGCTCAGGTTGAATCAGGAGGTTTCCGGCGTATTGTTTGACCGGTTTGAGGAGGCAAACGAGGAAGTCTATCAGGTGGAAAAGAGGAATGCGAACCGCAGATTTTTCTTAAGCTTTATGAGAAGGTATGTGAGCAACGGCTTTTTCAGCGATGTGCTCTACATCTCTTATCTGGTGTTCCAGGCCACCGTCCGGAAAGCGTTGTCCTTCAGCAGCGTAGCGATTCTGTATAATTCCTTTGGGCGGCTGAAGCGCGGCATGAGTATTTTTACAGATGTCTACCCCTTTGCCTGTGAAACCAGCCTGTATGTTCAGAAAATGCGGGATTTTCTCGGATTTGAGCCGAAGATTGTCTCGGAGAAAGGTCTGCTCCCGGCTGAAGGAGCAAAGGAGATCAAACTGCAGGGGGTTTCCTTTGCATACCGCAAGGAGGACGGAGACCTTCTGAAGGATATTTCCCTGCATATCAAACCGGGGCAGAAGATTGCGCTGGTGGGCTACAACGGTGCCGGAAAGACCACGCTGGTTAAGCTCCTGATGCGGCTGTATGATGTGGACAAGGGACGGATCCTTGCTGACGGAACGGACATCCGTGATTATCAGGTGGAGAAATACCGGGAATCCATCGGCACGGTTTTCCAGGATTTCAGGATTTTTGCAGGAAATGTGCGGGAAAATGTGTTGATGAACATTGCAGATGACTGTGAGGAGGAACCTATCCGGCAGGCGCTTTCGGAGAGCGGCCTTCTGGAGAAAATTCAGGAGATGAGAGACGGGCTGGACACCCAGCTGACTACGGAGATCATGGAAAAGGGCGTGAATCTGTCCGGCGGCGAGAGTCAGAAGCTCGCCATAGCCAGAGTTTTTTATCAGAAGGCGGGACTGATGATTCTGGATGAGCCTTCCAGTGCACTGGACCCCATTGCGGAATACCAGCTGAATCATGCCATGCTGAAAGCCACAAAGGATAAGACCGTGATCTTTATTTCTCACAGACTGTCCACCACACGTCTTGCGGATCATATTATTATGCTGGAGAAGGGGCGGATTGCCGAGCAGGGAACCCACGAGGAACTGTTGAAAACGGGGGGAAAGTATGCGCAGATGTGGCGCGTACAGGCCGGAGCCTATATTGATGTGTAGAGAGGGATTTTATATCTGCGCATCGCCATAACAAAGAAAAGCCTGCAAGCGGCAATCCCGCCTGCAGACTTAAAATTCCAGCGGAGACGGAGGGATTCGAACCCTCGTACCGGCTTAACACCGATAAACTGATTTCGAGTCAGTCCCGTTACGGCCACTTCGGTACGTCTCCTGATATGAAATTCATTTTATAGCATTACCCCCTTTTTTGCAAGCCCGAATTTCTCTTGCAAATTTATCCCGAACGGGGTAAACTTTTAATAAAGCAAATTTATCAGGAGGGAACGTGCATGAAAAGAATCGGTATGTTGACCAGCGGCGGAGACTGTCAGGCATTAAATGCGGCAATGAGAGGCGTTGTAAAGACTCTGTATGCCAGTGGAGAGGAAGTGGAGATTTACGGTTTTCTGGACGGCTACAGGGGATTGATCTACAGTAAGTTCCGGATGCTGACGGGAAAGGATTTTTCCGGCATCCTGACGAAGGGCGGAACCATGCTCGGAACTTCACGCACGCCCTTTAAGACCATAAATGATCCTGATGAGAACGGGCTGAATAAAGTGGAGGCAATGAAGCAGAATTATTATAAGCTGCAGCTTGACTGTCTCGTTATTCTGGGTGGAAACGGTACGCATAAGACCGCGAATCTGCTCAGGGAACAGGGATTGAACATTGTAACTCTGCCCAAGACTATTGACAATGACCTCTGGGGCACTGACATGACTTTCGGATTCCAGAGCGCGGTGAACATTGCAACCGATGCCATCGACTGTATCCATACTACGGCGGCATCCCACGGCAGGGTATTTATTGTGGAAGTCATGGGGCACAAGGTGGGCTGGCTGACACTGAATGCCGGTATGGCAGGCGGTGCGGACATCATCCTGCTTCCCGAGATTCCTTATGATATTGACAAGGTGATTGAAAAAATAGAGGAGAGAGACAAAAGGGGCAGCCGTTTTACCATTATTGCGGTGGCAGAAGGCGCGATCTCCAAGGAGGATGCAGCTCTCTCTAAAAAGGAATATAAGAAAAAGATGGAGAAGTATCCTTATCCTTCCGTGTCTTATGAGGTGGCGGCAGCTATCCAGAAAAAGACCGGCAGGGAAGTGCGTGTCACGGTTCCCGGACACATGCAGAGAGGCGGAAGCCCCTGCCCTTATGACCGTGTGTTTGCCAGCCGCCTGGGAGCGGAAGCGGGCAGGCTGATCCTGGAGGGACAGTACGGCTTTATGGTAGGCTATAAGAACCGTGAGATTGTAAAGGTTCCTCTTGAAGATGTGGCCGGCAAGCTGAAGATGGTGGAGCCGGGTGCAACCATTGTACAGGAGGCAAAGCTGCTGGGAATTTCTTTTGGAGATTAACTTTATATGTCATATACAGCACTTTACAGAAAATTTCGTCCTGAATCCTTTGCCGATGTAAAGGGTCAGGATCATATCGTGACAACTCTGAAAAACCAGCTGAAGGCAGGGCGTATCGGTCATGCCTACCTTTTCACCGGCACCAGGGGTACAGGCAAGACCACGATCGCCAAGATACTGGCCCGCACGGTGAACTGTGAGAATCCTGCGGAGGACGGTCCCTGCGGGGAATGCCGGATATGTAAGGCGATTGCGGCGGGAGCCAGCATGAATGTCATTGAGATTGACGCCGCTTCCAACAACGGCGTGGACAACATTCGTGAGATTGTTGAGGAGGTTTCCTATTCACCGGCAGAAGGGAAATACAAGGTTTATATCATAGACGAGGTGCATATGCTCTCCATAGGGGCCTTCAACGCGCTGCTGAAGACTCTGGAAGAGCCGCCCTCCTATGTCATTTTTATTCTGGCTACCACCGAGGTGCACAAGCTCCCCATTACGATTTTGTCCCGGTGTCAGCGATATGATTTTAAGAGAATATCCATAGACACTATCGCGGGGCGGATGAAGGAACTGACCGAGGCGGAGAATGTGCAGGTGGAGGAAAAGGCTCTCCGTTATATTGCGAAGACTGCGGACGGCTCCATGAGAGATGCCCTGAGCCTGCTGGATCAGTGCATTGCGTTTCATCTGGGAAAGGAACTGACCTACGATAAGGTGCTGGATGTGCTTGGGGCGGTGGATACGGAGGTGTTCAGCAGGCTGCTCTGCTGCTGTCTTGACAGGGACGTACCGGGCTGCGTCCGGCTTCTGGAGGAAATTGTGATGCAGGGGCGCGAGCTGACCCAGTTTGTCACGGACTTTACTTGGTATCTGCGCAATCTGATGCTGGTTCAGGCATCGGACAACCTGGAGGATGTCATAGACATGTCTACGGACAACCTAAAGCGCCTGAAAGAAGAGGCCGGACGGGTTGAAATGGAACAGATTGTGCGGTACATCAGGGTATTCTCAGAGCTTTCCGGGCAGATACGGTATGCTTCCCAGAAGCGGATTCTGGTGGAGATCGCGCTGATCAAGCTGTGCAGGCCTCAGATGGAGACAAATGAGGAGGCAGTCTTAGACCGCATCAGACAGGTAGAAGATAAACTGGAAAACGGCATAGTGTATGCCGCTGCGGCGTCGGGTACGCCTGCAGGGGGAAGCCGGACGGCGGAAGGCGAACCGGTACAGCAGAAGCCGGAGCCGCCAAAAGCGATTCCTGATGATGTGAAGGCCATTGTTTCAAGATGGCCGGCAATCGTCGGAAGCGCGGATAACCCCATGAAAAGCTATATGAAGAATGCGAAGCTGAGCCTGGGCGGGGATAATAAGCTGGGAATGGTGCTGGAGGACGGACTGGCATCCGATTTTTTTGTAAAGCATCCTGAGCATGGGCAGCAATTGGAGGCA
>CAMWJV010000183.1 GCA_947174665.1 uncultured Lachnospiraceae bacterium | reverse complement strand
GGCATGGGGGATTATCAGTGTGGCGCTGATCCTGGCAGGTATCCTTCTGCGGCCTACTATGTGGAATCGTTATATCAGCATTACCGGTATGTTTCTTGTACTGCTTTTAGGTTTTGCTGTCATTTACATAGCCTTTTTCCTCAGCACCAGAGTGTCTGAGTTGATGCGGAAGAATCAGGAACTTGCTATGCAGGTGTCGCTGCTGAACTGGGAGAAGAACGAACTGTGGAAGAAGGTGGAAGAACTGTCCGGGCAAATGGAGGAAAAGTCTTTATGAAAAAGCTTCTGTTTGTGATCAATACCCTTGGACAGGCGGGGGCGGAGACGGCACTGCTGAATTTACTCCGGCAGATAGATCCGAAGCAGTATGAGGTTTCGCTATATGTGCTGATGGGGCAGGGTGAGATGGTCAGAGAGCTTCCGGGGTATGTCAAACTGTTGAATAGTTCTTTCCATGAAAGTCCGGTGCTGAGCGGAGCCGGCAGACGACTGATGGTACAACGTGTCATGGCGGCAGCATTCCGCAGAGGCACGGTTTTCAGGCTGCTTCCCTATCTGCTTCGAAATTTCTTTTTCATGGCGGCAAAGCGACAGGTACAGGTGGATAAACTGTTGTGGAGACTGCTGTCTGATGGGGGACAGCGGTTTTCGGAGAAATATGATTTGGCAGTGGCTTATCTGGAAGGCGGTTCCGCTTATTATGTGTCAGACCATGTAAAGGCTTTGAAAAAAACGGCTTTCCTGCATGTGGATTACGGGCAGGCCGGCTATAACAGGAGACTGGATAAAGACTGTTACCTGGGTTTTGACAGAGTGTATGCAGTGTCCGATGAAGTAAAGGCTTCTTTTGACAAGGTGTATCCTGAATGTGCGGAGAGGTGCTTTGTGTTTCATAATCTGCTGGATGAGGAAGGAATTCGGCGGAAAGCGTCCCTGCCGGAGGGTTTTGAGGATGACTTTCAGGGAATCCGCATTCTGACGGTAGGGCGGCTTACCGCACAAAAGGCATATGATATAGCATTGGAGGCCATGAGCCTGCTAAAGAAACAGGGCGAGCAGGTGAGATGGTATGTGCTGGGGGAGGGAAATCAGAGAAAACTTCTGGAAGAGAAAAGAAAAAAGCTGGGTCTGGAGGAGGATTTCCTCCTGATGGGTGCCGTAAAGAACCCTTATCCCTATTTTGCACAGGCGGACATTTATGTCCATGCTACCCGGTTTGAAGGGAAGAGCATTGCTATACAGGAGGCGCAGATTTTGGGTAAGCCTGTTCTGGTGTCCGATTGCAGCGGTAACAGAGAGCAGGTGACAGGTGATGTGGACGGAATGTTCTGTGATTTGACACCGGAGAGTATTAGCGGGGGAATACAGAGGCTGATACATGACCCGGAACTGAGAGCCAGACTGGGCAGAGCGGCTGCAAGGCGCTCCTTTGGAGACAGGGCGGAGCTGGACAAACTGCTGGAACTCAGCGTCGAAAGAAATTCCAGATTGTGAGGAGATACGATGGAAGGGGAAACACGGAAGAAACTGCTGATCATTATTCCGGCATATAACGAGGAAAAAAATATAGGAGATACACTGGATACTCTGGAGGCAGCGGGAATTCCGGAGTGGGCGGATATTCTGGTTATGAATGATGCCTCCGTGGACAGGACGGAGGAGATAGTAAGGCAGAAGAATTACCCGGTGGTGACCCATGTCTATAATCTGGGCTACGGAAGCGGACTGCAGGTGGGGTATAAGTATGCCGTGCGTAGAGGATATGAGTATGTAATCCAGATGGATGCGGACGGACAGCATGCAGTCAGCAACATCAAAAAGCTTTACGACAGACTGCAAGGGGAGGACGGAGAAGGGAAAAAGCCGGACATTGTGCTGGGCTCGCGTTTTGTGGAGGGCAGTGAGACTTATCCGATATCCTTTGTGAAAAAGATTGCCTACAGCTTTTTACGCATATTGATTCGGGTGGGAACCGGAAGGAAGATACAGGATCCTACCACGGGGCTTCAGGGACTGAGTAAACGGGCTTTTTCCTATTACGCGGAATTTCAGCACTTTGACGATCAGTATCCGGATGCTAACATGATCATGCAGATGCTGTTGCTGGGATACAAGGTGGAGGAGATGCCCGCACTGATGTTTGCCCGGCATGAAGGGGTCAGCATGCACCATGGCATTATAAAGCCGCTGATCTATATGTTCCGTATGATGTATTCCATCGTTGCAGTGTGGATGCGCATTAAAGTGTTCAAGAAGGTGTAAAAGGCGAAATGAAGTTTTTAAAAAGATTAAAAAGGTCGGATTCCGGTCTTAAATTGAATATGGCTGACCTGGCCGAACGGCCGGAGGATGTCTGCAGCCCCTGCAGGGGGTGGTATCAGATTTATACCTTTCAGGCGGATGAGGAACCGGATTTCGGTGAATTGGAGTGGTGTCTGGACAGAAAGGACACTCTGGCGCTGGTTTTTGTAGATATAGGCGGTTATCGGGACAGAAAACTGGATGCCGAGGCCCTTGGCAGGATACGGCGCATCTTGAGCTTTTTTCAGGACAACGGTTATGATATGATCTTGAGGGTGGCATATGATCACCAGGGAAAGGCCGTGGAGAGAGAACCCTACTTCTGGGATCAGGTTAAGGAACACATGCATCAGGTGGGGGAATTGCTCCGGGATTACAGAGAGAGGATTTTTATATATCAGGGACTGCTGACAGGCAACTGGGGAGAAATGCACACCACCCGTTTTCAGGATGAGAAAAAAAGAAAAGAACTATGGGAAATTCTGCAGGGTTACAGACCTGAGGGCACTTATGCCGCCGTGCGGCGTCCGTCATACTGGCGGCAGCTTCACGGGGAACAGAAGAATGGAAAATACGGTGAAGAGGATATGGGGTTGTTTGACGATGCCATGTTTGCTTCCGAAGACCATTTGGGCACCTTTGGAACGCTGAGCCGTGAAAACGGCTGGGGAGAGGCCTGGAGGCGGGAGGAAGAACTGGACTTTGAGGAGGAACTGTGCCGGAGTGTGCCAAATGGAGGAGAAGCTGTCTTCGGGGAGGAGTTTCAGGAAAAGCTGACACCGAAGCTGGTGGAGGATATTCTGCGCAGGATGCACATCACCTACCTGAATAAGGCCTATGATTCCAGAATACTGGATGTCTGGAAGCAGTGGAAGTATACCGGGGCGGAGGAGTGGAACGGGAAGAGCTTTTATGACTACATAGGAGCACATCTCGGATATCGGCTTGTAATCCGCAGCGTCCGGTTTCAGTCCGGATGGGGAGGAGACAGCGGAAGAATGGAAATTACCGTTGAAAATACGGGTTTTGCGTCTCTCTATCAGGAGGCGGAGTTCTGGCTGGAGAGCGTTGAAGAAGAGAATACACCGCCGGAGTCAATACGTATGAAAACAGCGGGAAAGAGCAAAGAGGAAGTCTGGAACAGTGGAGAAAGCAGAATTCTGTTATGCGATGTTCCTTTGAAAGCACAGCAGCTTTGGCTGCGTGCAAACAGAAAGGCAGACGGTTCCTGCATCCGGTTTGCAAACGGCTGTGATAAGGACGGAAGAACGAAAATAGGGGAACTGGAGAGATAAAGTATTGGTTACATGGTATTGGATAGCAGAATACGCGAAGGTGCTGGCGGGATATATCTTCCTGATGTTTATCTGGCCTTCTTTTGTGCTGCGCAAATACTTTAATGGACGCTCGACTACCTTTTGGTTCGGCTTCTGCGTCACTTTTCAGCCTGTGCTGGTCAATACCGTAGTGATTGTACTTGGTCTGTGTCACCTGCTGAATATCTGGGTGATTCGGGGAATGTTTTATATTCCGTTCCTGATAGAGGTGATAAAGTGGCTGGACTGGGGAAAGAAGGAGGGGCGCAATATTAAACATCTTCTGAACGGGACCTACGGAATGAAGATGTTCTGTCATAATGTGCTTTGCGGCATAATAAGAAGAATTCGCGGCTTTTTTCATATAATTCGGCTGCGCCTCCGCACTCACTGGTGGGAGTATGGCCTGCTTTCCCTCATCATTATTTACGGAATGATTTATTTTTCCTGGGGAGTTATTCAAAATTATTCTTATGGCTCCGGTGATATTTATTTACATAATGCGTGGATTTACAATATGACGCAGGGAAAGGTATTTTCTTCAGGAGTCTACCCGGAGGGAATGCACTGCTTTGTCTATGGGCTGCATGCGCTGTTTGGCATCCGCATGTATAGCTGTACGCTGTTCCTGCAGCCGGTGCATGTGGGGGTATTCCTTCTGTCAGTTTATGTTTTTTTGAAAGAAATGTTTCGCTGGAAGTATACGCCCATGTTTGTGCTGACCGCTTTTCTCGTAGTGGATGTGCTCTATGCGACAGCGGTGGTCAGTATGTCCAGACTGCAGTGGACGCTGCCTCAGGAGTTTGGTTTTCATACTATCTTTTTGTGTGCCGCTTTCCTGGTGCGGTATTTGCGGTCTGCCAAAAAAGCGGCATTTCGGGGAAAGCCGACCAAAGGCTGCTGGGATGAAAATCTTTTGATTTTTGCTCTTTCACTTGCAGAATCTCTTACTATTCATTTTTACCCGACCATTATGGCTTTTTTACTGTGTGTGGCTGTTGTACCGGTACATATGAAACATATTTTTTCCAGGAAAAGGTTTGTGCCCCTGGTCACTGCAGTAATGGCGGGGGTCATGGTGGCAGTGCTGCCTATGTTGGCGGCTCTTGCCACAGG
>CAMWJV010000182.1 GCA_947174665.1 uncultured Lachnospiraceae bacterium | reverse complement strand
CCGTTATTGTTATGAATAAAGAAATCATCCATCTCTATGTCAATATGCCCGGGTATACTCCCGGTTTTTCCACGGTGGCTGCCGCGCTGGAGAGCATTCAAATGCAGGAGCCGGAAAAGACATATCCCGCCCCTTTTTCCGACGCAGCTCCCGCAGTCATTCACATCGGCCCCGGCGTTTACCGCGAAAAACTGGTCATCACCCGGCCGAACCTGACCCTGCTGGGGGAGGGAGAAAACCGGGATGACACGATGCTGGTCTGGGGAGATGCCGCCTTCGACGATATGCCGGAAGGCGACAAGCGGGGCACCTTCCGCACCGCCTCTGTCAGAATCGACACTCATGATTTTACCGCAAGACATCTTACCTTTAAGAATGACGCCGGATACGGCCATGATGTAGGACAGGCCCTGGCTCTGTATGTGGACGGAGACAGAATTTATTTTGAAGACTGCTGCCTGCTGGGAAGCCAGGACACTCTCTTTACCGCACCTCTGCCTCTGAAGGAAGCAATACCGGAGGGCTTTAAAGGCCCGGGAGCAGATAAGCCCAGAATCCAGGGACGCCACTGCTTCCGCAGCTGCATGATTCAGGGCGACATCGATTTCATCTTCGGAGGCGGAACTGCCTGGTTTGAGGACTGCCTCCTCTTTTCCAAAATGCCGGAACCGCTGAAAACGCAGGAAATATATGGTTATATTACAGCTGCCTCCACCCCGGAAAACCAGCCCTTCGGCTATGTGTTCCGAAACTGCAGGCTGGAGAGCGACTGCCCTCCCGGCACGATCATGCTGGGACGGCCCTGGCGGGAATGGGCGAAGACTATATTCCTAAATTGCGAACTGGGCGCCCACATCCACCCTGCCGGCTGGGCTGATTGGGGAAAAACCCACGGACATTTCTACTACGGTGAATATTGCTCGAAAGGCCCCGGCGCAAGTCCGGAGACCCGTGCAGACTTTTCCTGCCAGCTGACAGATGCTGAGGCCGCGGAATATACCATGGAAAAGGTGCTGGATGGCTGGATGCCAATTTGAATCGAAAACGTGCCGGAAAAGAAAATACCTCACCTGTCTGCAGCAGATGAGGCGTTGTCCGCAAGGACGTTATAATTATTATATTTTGTTGTGACTAAGCTCCTTCAGAATACCATCTACGTCATATTCAGGCGCAAACTTTTTTACCGTATCGATGACAGGCTGAAGATCTTCTATGCTCTCCTCCAGTTCCTCCGCAATCTGTTCCGTCGGCTTTCCTTTCTCCAGCTTCCGGCAGATTAACTCCACACGTTTTCGCTGAAAGCCCTGTTGCAGGCCCTGTTGCAGGCCCTGTTGAAGCCCCTCTTGAAGCCCTTCTTGAAGCCCCTCTTCACGACCCTGCCGGAGGCCCTCATTGCGCCCGTCCTCCAGCGCGTCCTCCCGCATTGCCTCCCTGTATAACTCCTCGTTGAATTCCCAAATACTCATTCCGACCACTTCCTCCTTATGCTCCTGAAAGAACTTTTTCAGGATGTCCTCCGCTATGCATTCTTCCACAGCCTGCCTTACCGCCGCCTCCGTACCCAGCATCTCCTGACTGTGGCGCACCTTATCCACGAATCGCATATAGTCGCTGAGTGTCCTGCATCTTTCCATCAGTTCCTGATTGTATCCACTGTTAATGTTCAGCATCACCGCACTGATCTCCAGTTCCGGTTCGCCTTCGGATTTCTCATACAGCTCCGACAGCTTATAGACCTGTCTTTCCGGCTGCGGGGCTGTTCCGTTGTAAAACACGACAAAATGCGGCGCCGGGATTCTGACCGCGTTCTGGCGGTATAGATCCCTCTCCGCCACAATATGCCTGTATTCCTCTGAGATATAGTGCAGGAACCTCAGAGGCATGTTTGGGTTCCCAGTTGCCTGCTGTTCACACAGATACAGATCCTTGCTGAAAGTAAATGCCGCATCGTTCTTGTACTGTATGCAGACCGTATTGGGCAATGTCACCACTGTCAGTTCCTCCGGATCTTTATAATCCGTTCCGTTCAGACCGTTGTAAAGCTCCAGCAGATTTGCCCTGTCCCGGTAAAGCAGACAGAACACGTTGTCCTTGTAGTTTCGATAGATTGTCGCCATGGGCATCCTCCTTTTTGGCAGGAAGAGACACCTGTTCCAATCTATAGGTTCCTGCTCCTGCCCTCTGAAATTAATGTTTTAGAATAGAAAGCAGGAATCAAAGATACATAAAGAATAATAAAGACAGATTATTTCTCCGTTAGATTATGCTTTCAAGATTAAGATAACACAAACGGATAATACTTTCAAGATTGATTTTTATTTTTTTAAAATATATATCGAAATACAATGTCTGCAAAGTAGTCAAAACCGCAGGGCATAGTCTTCTTTAAGACAATCGATATAACAATGTTTCATATCCTGATTCCGAAACAGTCACCCGTCACACAAAAAAGCAGGTGACCATGGCCACCTGCTTTACATCTGCGAATATGTTTACCTTTCCTCATCCGTGTCTGCAGCTTCTCCTGATATTAGGTTTTCCGAAGTTGTATCTTCTGATATTTCTTCCCCCGATATTGCATTTTCCGCACTGCCGATGCTGTTCTCCATATCATCGATTTCCTTCTTGACGGATTGAATCTTTGTATCCTGGGCAATGGCCCGCATGATCAGATTCAGATCCTCCGGTGAGAACATCCCTGCTGCCCTGGACAATTCTCCGATATTTTTGCGATTTACTTTCAGATGTCCGCCGCCGGACAGAGTCACCGTGATCACCTGACTCTTGTCATCCACATTTCCCAGGCAGATACTGTTGGTCTTCTCATCACAGACAAAAGTAACGCCGTTGTAGGTGATAACGCCGTCCTTCGCTAAATGGCCGTAAGGCACTTTGGATGCAACCCGAAAATTGCTGATAGGATTCTCTTTACCTGCCGAAGCAGCCTCAAAAATTTTGTAGGCCTCCGAACGTTTTCCTCTGTCTGTCTTCTCTGCTTCCGCTCCATCTGTCTCCATTCCGGCCGCCTCAGGATTCTCCTCACCTGCCCCGGCAGTTAGAAAGTTCTTCGCTGTCTCAGGTTTCTTCGCTTCTTCCTCAGCTTCACCGGAAAGCGCCCATATCCTGCTGCTCACCTGTGTCCATATACTGTTCTCTTTCTGCGCGGCATCCGTATAGTTCTTCCCTGAAAGACGCCCGCCTCTTATTGTAGAAGTCCCTCTGCTTCCCGCGGAATCCATTCCTGTGTCATAAATTCCAAGCCTCACTCTTCCGCTCCTCCTGTTATTGTAAAACCAGCAGACCCGCGCTCCATCTTTTCCGGGTTAAGCTCGCAGACTCGCGCTCCCGCGCTCCATCGTCTGCTGCCGCAGACGGTCCGCTTGCTTTTCCTCTGCACCTATTATATCGGCTTTTTCATCCCAGAAAATTATATCTGCTGAAATAGGAACTGCTGATGTCCCCGCCCGCATTATACCGGCTCGACGAAGTCTGAGAGTTTGCCGATGCACTGTCCGAAACTCTGGAAGCAACAATTCCAAGCCGCTTCATAAAACCGGCACCGCTTCCCAGAGCTGCCTTTACCGATTCCGCATCCGCCTTTCCGAACTTCGCCCGATTCAGGCTTAAAGAACCGTCGGTTCCGTAGCTGACACCAATCTCCCGCAAGGCATTCAGATTGTCTGTTGCCGCCTGTTTTAAGGTCTGGCGGTAAAAATTGTTCAGTGAGCCATCACATTGGTGCAGGTTTTTCAGAGTGTCATTATAGCTTGCCAGCAGGCTCTCCACATCTGCTGCAGAAACCATTCCCTGATCCGCCTTCTCTCCGAGACTGCCAGCCTGTTTTTCCAGAGAATCCGCCGACCTCTCCAATTTCTCATAACCCGATTTTGTGTATCTTGCCAATGCGGCGCTGGCTACACTGCCGGTTTTCCCGCCATTAGCGCTCATGGCGCTGAGCCGTGAGCTTCCTCCCGCTTTGTTTGACTGTACATAGCTGAGCAGAGATTTTCTGCTGGAAATCAGCCCTCCGCCGTTATGCCTGTTTAATATTCCTGTTGTAATCCTCATATTGACCCCTCCTGTCTCTGTGCCATGCGCTCCTGAAGTCTGCCGGTCCGATTGGACGCAAGCCTGTCTGCCAGGCTTCCTCCCCTCCTCATCTGAATTTGCATTCGGGAGTTAATCTGCTCCTGCCACTTTTCCCAACTGCTCTTTTGCGCACCGGAGGTGCCGGAGGCTGCAGAACTGCTCTTAGCTGTCATTCCTTCTCCGTAACACTCCCCGGCGCTGCCTCCGATGACCCGAAAGCCGAATTTCGGCGCGTAACAGGAATACTGTGCCTGAAACTCCTTTTGCAGCCCGCTTAATACCTCCTTCTCGTAGGACGGATCCTTCTGCATGTTGACAAAAGCCTCCTCCTTCAGCACAAGCATACCGCTGCAATTCGCCCGGCAGCTGTTGCTTACCGGCAAGGCAGAAATTTTCCCGCAAATGTACTTTTTATATTCTTCCAATGACATATCCGACGTTTTCTTGCTCTCATCCACCTTGTAATCAACGGCAGATTTGGGCGGAAAGCTCAGCACCACATCCTGCCCTTCCCGGAAGGTCTGCCTCTCGCCAAGGGTCTTTTGCAGGGCATCCGTAAATTTTGCATATACAGGAGCGATCTGCGCCGAAGCCGTCATGCCGCCTGACAGCATCCCTGCCAGATAACTGCCCGAAAGCCCGCCTCCCGCTGCCAGCCCTGACAGATAACTGCCCGAAAGTCCGCCGCCTGCTG
>CAMWJV010000181.1 GCA_947174665.1 uncultured Lachnospiraceae bacterium | reverse complement strand
CCCTGATTTTTTGTTGCATTTTTTTTAAACAAATTTCACAATTTACTATCCTTTTTTTGAATAAAATTGTATAATTTATAATATGGTATTAAAACAGGAGGTAAAACTATGGCAAAAGAAATGATTGCAATGCTTCTCGCCGGGGGACAAGGCTCCCGCCTGTACGCATTGACCGAAAAGCTGGCTAAGCCGGCAGTCCCGTTTGGTGGGAAATATCGGATTATTGATTTCCCGCTGTCCAACTGTGTCAACTCCGGAATCGATACGGTTGGTATCCTGACCCAGTATCAGCCGCTGGTGTTGAACGAATATATCGGGAACGGACAACCCTGGGATCTGGACCGTCTCTACGGCGGAGTCCATGTCCTGCCGCCTTACCAAAAGGCAAGCGGTTCTGACTGGTATAAAGGAACCGCCAACGCAATTTATCAAAATATTTCCTTTATCGAGCGCTATGACCCTCAGTATGTCATCATCCTGTCCGGCGACCAGATCTGCAAGCAGGATTACAGTGACTTCCTGCAGTTCCACAAGGAAAAGGGCGCAGAGTTCAGCGTGGCCGTCATGGAGGTTCCCTGGGAGGAGGCTTCCCGCTTTGGGCTGATGGTGGCGGATGACGATGATAAGATCACGGAATTCCAGGAAAAGCCCAAGGAGCCGAAGTCCAATCTGGCTTCCATGGGAATCTATATCTTTAACTGGGATATTCTGAAGAAATACCTGGAAGAGGACGAGGCAGACACAAGTTCCGATAATGACTTCGGCAAGAACATCATCCCGAATCTCCTTCGGGACGGCCGGAAAATGTATGCATACCATTTCAACGGCTACTGGAAGGATGTGGGAACCATCTCTTCCCTGTGGGAAGCAAACATGGAGGTGCTGGACCCGGAGCACAGCGGAATCGATCTGTTTGACGAGGGCTGGAAAATATACAGCCGCAACAGCGGTATGACCGGTCATAAGATAAATGCCGGTGCCGTTGTGGAAAACTCCATGATCACCGACGGCTGCCGCATCAAGGGCACCGTAAAGCATTCTGTACTGTTTGCCGGTGTTAAGGTGGAGAAAGGCGCTATTGTCGAGGATGCGGTAGTGATGGGCGGCACGGTTATTAAGGCAGGTGCTGTGGTGAAACACTGTATTGTAGCAGAAAATGTGACCATCGGCGAGAACGCCGTAGTGGGCGCAATGCCCACCGAAACCGAAAACGGCGTGGCCACGATCGGCACAGGCATTACCATCGGCGACAATGCAACGGTAGGGCCTAAAGCCATGGTAAGAGACAATGTGGAAGGCGGTGAAGTACAATGTTAAATTCAAATATGAACGCACTCGGCATTATTTTCCCCAACAGCTATGACGCGCTGGTTCCTGAGCTGGTCAACGTGCGCATGATGGCATCTATTCCCTTTGCCAGCCGTTATCGCCTGATTGATTTCATTTTATCCAGCATGTCACATTGTGATATAGATAATGTTTGCGTTATGGCGAACAATAATTATCACTCTCTGATGGATCACCTGGGCTCCGGCCGTGAGTGGGATCTGGTTCGCAAAAACGGCGGCTTAAACATTTTCCCGCCTTTTGCCGAAAAAGGAAACAAGCCCTACAGCGGGCGTGTGGATGCTCTGGCAAGTCTTCTGGGCTTCTTACGGAATCAGAAGGAGAAGTATGTAGTCATCACTGACACGAACATTGTGATGAACTTTGACTTTAACGCTATGATCCGGGCGCATATAGAAAGCGGTGCGGATGTCACTGTAGCCTACAATGAGCAGGAGCTTCCGGAAAGCCTTATTCAGTCAAAATCCAATGACAAGGGCTTTTATTACACCTTTGGCATTGATAACGGACGGATCACCAAAATATATGTGAATCCTACGGAGTCCGGCATTCAGAACTTCAGCATGAACATATATCTGATTGACCGCGAGCTCTTAATCGACCTCATCAATACAGCTTTTGTCCGCGGACAGGCATATTTCGAGCGCGATGTGCTGCTGCCCAATCTCAACAAGTTGAATGTCCAGGCTTATAAATATGAAGGCTATGTGGCCCGCATCAGCGGTCTCAAGAGCTATTTTGACGAGAACATGAAGCTTCTGGACGATTACAATGTGGATGCACTTTTCTCCGGCTTCCCGATTTATACAAAGATCAGGGATGACAATCCCACCAGATATATTGAGGGCGCGAAGGTTCAGAACGTGATGGCTGCCGACGGCTGCCTGATCGAGGGCGAGGTAGAGAACAGCATCCTGTTCCGTGGGGTGAAAATCGCAAAGGGCGCAAAGGTAAAGAACTGTATCCTGATGCAGGGAACTGTGATTGAATCCGGAGCAGATGTAGAATACCTGATCGCGGACAAGAACGTGCTGGTTACCGCCGGAAAAGAAATGAAGGGCACAGACACCTTCCCTATTTACATCGGAAAGTCCAAGAAAATCTAAACACGGAGTTTCCTGTTTGCTATAAAGATACATTCGTCTGGCATATTTGCCCGTTGGAATGCGCTCCATCGGGTGCACAAAAAATGAGATCGGCGTACATACCGGTCTCATTTTTATGCACAGGGCCGCATGTGGAATCCAGCTGCATTGCAGCATGCATCAGGATACCTGCTTGTTTTTCAGGCGTATGCGTACCACAACATCCGTTATTACCGCAAAGACCACCATCACCAGCGCCAGCACCTGGGACACAGGGACTGTAGTCCCGGGAATGAACAAAGTGTCTGTTCTGATCCCTTCTATCAGAAAACGTCCCACGCCGTATCCTCCCAGGTAAAGAAGACACAGCTCTCCGTCAAACTTTTTATGCTTTCTGTATACGAGGAGAAGCACGAAAATCAGTAGATTCCAGACGCTCTCATACAGAAAGGTGGGATGCACGTTAATGTAGTTTGCTCCCTCCGGTATATTCGCGAAAATCTTCTCGGTAATATCGCTATGATCCCGCACATCCGTAATGGGAAGCTGCATGGAGAACAGGCCATTGTAATAATCACCGAACACTTCCCTGTTCATGAAATTTCCCCAGCGCCCGATCGCCTGTCCCAGGATCAGCCCCGGCATGGCCGTGTCACCAATGAGAAGGGGATTCTTTTTCTTGATCCTGCACCAGACAAAGAGTGTGATAAAAGCCGCTATGACTCCGCCATAGATAGCCAGGCCGCCGCTGCGGAGCTTAAAAATACTGAGCAGATCATTCTTGTAATCATCCCAGGAAAATACCACATAATAGATTCTTGCGCCGATGACGGAACAGATTACCGCCCAAATGGCAAAATCCCAGTAATCATCCTGATTTTGGTTTGTCTTCTTAGCCACCTGCACCGCCGTCAGCAGACCGGCCATGACACCAATGCCGATAAACAGCCCGTAAAATGCAATTTTAAAACCAAATACACTGAAAGATGTAGGCACATCGTGAAAATATATCCCCAGATTCGGGAATGCAATATCGCCTGCGTTCATATAAACTCCTTTCCTCGCTAGACGTTAAACCTAAACAAGATCACATCGCCGTCTTTCACAACGTAGTCCTTGCCCTCCATGCCCACCAGGCCTTTTTCGCGGGCCGCTGCCAAGGATCCCTGCTCCAGAAGATCCTTGTAGTTTACCACTTCCGCCTTGATAAAGCCGCGCTCAAAGTCAGAGTGAATCTTGCCCGCCGCCTGAGGTGCCTTTGTGCCGATCTTAATCGTCCAGGCCCTGGTCTCATCCTCCCCGGCAGTCAGGAAGCTCATAAGCCCCAGCAGGGAATAGCTTGCCCTTACCAGCTTCTCCAGTCCGGACTCCTTCAGCCCAAGATCCTCCAGGAACATTGCCTTCTCGTCTTCATCCAGTTCCGAGATTTCCTGCTCTATCTGAGCGCAGATGACAAACACTTCACTTTTCTCTTCCCCGGCAAAATCTCTCACCTCAGCCACCATGGAGTTGGACGCGCCGTCATCTCCCAGATCATCCTCAGATACATTAGCGGCATAAATGACGGGCTTCCAGGTCAGGAAATTGTACTCCTTCATGAAGGCCAGCTCATCCTCATCCGTAATCTCCATGGACTTTGCCTGTTTCCCGCTCTCCAGATGAGTTTTTATCCTCTCCAGAAATGCCTGCTCCTTTGCTGCGGTCTTGTCCATTCTCGCCGCCTTGATAACCTTTGCAAGCCTTCTCTCCAGCACTTCAAGGTCAGAGAAAATCAATTCAAAATTTATAGTTTCGATATCCCGCAGGGGATTTACACTGCCATCCACATGAACCACATTGTCATCCTCAAAGCATCTCACCACATGCACAATGGCATCCACCTCACGGATATTACTCAAAAACTGATTGCCCAGGCCCTCTCCCTTGGATGCGCCCTTCACCAGCCCCGCAATATCCACAAACTCAATCACCGCCGGCGTTACCTTTTTGGAATGATACATATTTCCCAGAGCCTTAAGCCTCTCATCAGGCACAGTGACAACCCCAACATTAGGGTCAATGGTGCAGAAAGGATAGTTTGCCGATTCCGCCCCTGCCTTGGTCAGTGAATTAAAAAGGGTGCTTTTTCCCACATTCGGGAGTCCCACGATTCCTAGTTTCATTTTATCTTGATCTCCTTTGGTTTATGTCTATTCCTTAGTAATAGCTCCTTTCAAAATAGAAGCCTGATACCTATGGCAGTATAGCATATTTGGGTTCAAAAGTAAATTGTGGGATTTTATTCTTCCTGATTTCACTATCGTCAAACAGTGCATGATACACATTCCGATATACATACCCTGTCACTTTTCCATTGGAGCCGGATAAAACTACATCATTCCCTCTCCTTTTCCCTGATCGCTTTATGCAGTGCGTTCAGTACCCTTT
>CAMWJV010000180.1 GCA_947174665.1 uncultured Lachnospiraceae bacterium | reverse complement strand
GAGAAAAAGGACTGCGGGCAGTCGGCACTTGTGGATGCAGTAAAAGCGAGGATTGGAGGCGGAGAATGAAAGCAGAGGAAATGTTCAGGAGCTATGCGGCAAAAAAGCAGGAGGTGGATTTACTGAAGTTCCGCATCACCAATTTCCGTGGCATTGATGCGGATGAGGTGATAAAGTCCATGTGCCTTGCAAAGCCGGAAGGGGAAAAGGTGCAGGAGGGCGAGACTTCCGACAGGACGGCATCCGTGGCGTTAAATTACCGGAAGACGGCTGACAGGCTGGAGGATGAGATGTTTGACGGGCTTCTGGAGCAATACCGGAGGAAAAAGGCGGAGATCGAATTTTTCCATTACTGCGTCAGCCGTTTGAGCGGGAAGCTGCCGGAGGTCATAACGGACATGGTGCTGGAAGGGATGGACTGGCAGGAGCTTTCCGAGAAGTACAGCGTTTCCCATACCATGATCGGCAAATACCGGAAGAAGGCGCTGAAAGAAATGGATATTTTTTATGAAATCCGGGAGAAAAACGATCTGGAAGTGCTGTTGAGCTGAAATAAAAAAATAAAATAAAAAAATTTTTTTCCTTCCCGGAGGACATTTTTCTTGGGCGGGGTAAGCAGGAATCCAGTGTTTATGCGTGTTTGCAGACAGGGTTTTGCCGAATGGTTTACTGACTGGTTTACTAGGTGGTTTACTGATGGTTTACCAAGTGGTTTATTGCAAAGGAAAAAATATTGTGCTATGGTTATGATGCGAAGAAGTGTAGGGAGCCTTGTGGATGAATCCACGGGGCTTTTTTCACGTCCTTTGCACGGGGCAGCGGGCTTTATCCTTTCACCGCTGCCCCTTTTCGGTGGAAGGGATGGAAAGGTGGATGCTATGGATTGTTTTGCTATGAAGGAAGATGGGAACTGCAATATCCTCAGCGGCGGGAAGTGTGAGGGAGAGACCTGCCATTTCTATAAGACACATGAGGAACAGGCGCAGTCGCTTGAAAGAGTGAGTGAGAGACTGCGGAGCCTGCCTGAGTACCAGCAGGAGGCAATCGCTGATAAATATTACGGCGGCGTGAGGAAGTGGTGACGCCATGCCGAGAAGACCGATGAAACCGTGCAAGCATCCGGGATGCCCCAGGCTGACCAATGGGATGTACTGTGAGGATCATGCCAAGCTGCACACCGCTGACCGTGCCAGTGCTTCCGTCCGGGGATACGATGGCAGGTGGAAGAAAGCACGGATACGTTTCTTAAAAGCACATCCCCTCTGTGAAGAGTGCAGGAAGCAGGGACGCTTGGTGCGGGCGACAGTGGTTGACCACATTGTTCCCCACAGAGGGGATGTAAAACTGTTCTGGGATGAAAGCAACTGGCAGAGCCTTTGTAAGAGCTGCCACGACCATAAAACCATGACGGAAGACCGCTATCAGGAGTTCCGCTACTGACTTTCGTGGAGTTCCCCTTATTTCTGTCATGCTTTGACAAAGTGTACTATTTCCCGTGGAATTTTTACCGGGGGAGGGGCGGTTCTTATCTCTGTAATTCGACAAAATACTGACCGCCGCCCCCTCAAACGTAAATTTTCGCAGAATTGCATAGGGGGGATAGGAAAACGCCCCTCCGGCCATACATAAACATTGATTTTTCAAGGCTTTCCGGCATTTTACTTTTGCCAAAAAGTACCGAAAAACCCATGTTTTTGGGCTTAAAAACCATCAAAAAACGCTGGTTTTTGGGCCTTTTTTGATTTGGAGGTGAAAGGATTATGACCGATGCACAGGCGGCGCAGATAAAGGAACTGCGCTTAAAAGGCATGGGCTACCGGGCGATTGCGGATGCCCTGGGGCTTTCCCGTGACATCGTCCGTAACCACTGCAAGGCAAAAGGGATGGGCGGCTATGTGGCGGCGACAGTTAGAAATATGCAGGAGCGGGCAGAGCATAGCGGCATCTGTATCTGCTGCGGGAAGGAAATAGCACAGCAGGGGAACGGCAGGCCGAGGAAATTCTGCTCAGAGAAATGCCGGAGGCAGTGGTGGAAGACGCACCCGGAGGAAGGGAACCAGAAAGCAATGTACACAAAGGTGTGCGCCCGGTGTGGGAAAGAGTTCACAGCCTATGGGAACAACCACAGGAAGTATTGCAGCCATGACTGCTACATCAAAGCAAGGTTCTGGAGGGATGAAGAGAATGGAATTTAAACGTCTGAAAATCGCTGACCTTATCCCGGCTTCCTACAATCCGAGGAAAAAGTTGAAAAAGGGTGACAGGGAATATGAAAAAATCAGAAACTCCATTACGGAGTTCGGCTATGTGGAGCCGGTGATCGTCAACTCAGACATGACCATCATCGGGGGACACCAGCGCGTTAGTGTGCTTTCCGATTTAGGCTATGAGGAAATCGACTGTATCGTCATTGACATTGACAAGCAGAAGGAGAAGGCTCTCAACATTGCGCTCAATAAGATCACTGGCGAATGGAATAAGGAGCTGCTGGCTGACCTTATCGCAGATCTGCAGGATTCGGACTTTGATGTGTCTTTCACTGGCTTTGAGCCACCGGAGATTGAACAGCTTTTCAATTCCGTCCATGACAAAAAGGTGACGGAGGATGACTTTGATATAGACGCAGAACTGGAAAAGCCCGCCATGTCAAAGATGGGTGATGTGTGGACACTTGGCAGGCACAGGCTGGTGGTCGGGGATTCTACTTTGCCGGAAACATACGATGTGCTGATGGCAGGGGCGAAGGCAAACCTTGTGGTGACGGACCCGCCGTACAATGTAGATTACGAGGGGAGCGCCGGGAAGATCAAGAATGATCATATGGAAAATGAGCAGTTCTATAATTTTCTCTTTGCGGCTTTCGTGAACATGGAGCAGAACATGGAGCAGGACGCATCCATCTATGTGTTCCACGCTGATACCGAGGGTTTAAATTTCCGCAGTGCATTCAAGGCGGCGGGCTTTTACCTTTCCGGGTGCTGCATCTGGAAAAAGCAGAGCCTTGTGCTTGGACGGAGCCCATACCAGTGGCAGCATGAGCCTGTGCTGTTTGGATGGAAGAAGGGCGGCAAGCACAACTGGTATTCCGACAGGAAGCAGACCACCATATGGGAGTTTGACCGCCCGAAGAAAAGCGAAAGCCATCCTACAAGTAAGCCAGTGGGATTGGTGGCGTATCCTATTAAGAATTCCTGCATGAGCAACTGTATTGTGCTTGACCCCTTTGGCGGCTCCGGCTCCACGCTGATCGCCTGCGAACAGACGGGCCGTATCTGCTACACCATAGAACTGGATGAGAAGTTTGCGGATGTTATCGTGAATCGCTATATCGAACAGGTCGGCTCTGCGGAGAATGTATCTGTGGAGAGGGACGGAAAGCGGATTGCTTTCTCCGAACTGGCGGGGGAGGTGGCTGCGGATGGATGATAAAAGACAGCTTACCCTCGGCAGCCTGTTTGACGGTTCCGGGGGTTTCCCTTTGGGCGGGTTCCTTGCGGGCATTACCCCGTTATGGGCATCGGAGATTGAGCCGTTTCCTATCCGGGTAACCACAAAGCGGCTGCCCTTTATGGAGCATTTGGGTGATATATCCACGGTGGACGGTGCAAAGATTACCCCGGTGGATATCATCACATTCGGCTCGCCATGTACGGATATGTCCGTGGCGGGCAAAAGGGCGGGGCTTGACGGGAAACAGTCCAGCCTGTTCTATCAGGCGATACGAATCGTGGAAGAAATGAGGTGTGCGACAGATGGGAAATACCCAAGATGGATTGTATGGGAGAACGTGCCGGGAGCATTCTCCTCAAATAAGGGAGAGGATTTCAGGGCAGTCCTCGAAGCGGTCTGCTCCGTCAAAGGAGAAAATATTCCTGTTCCTGAACCTCCAAAGGGAAAATGGGCAAATGCCGGAAGCATCGTGGCAGACGGCTTTTCCCTTGCATGGCGCGTGTTCGACGCCCAATTTTGGGGAGTCCCCCAGCGGAGAAAACGCATCTACCTTGTCGCAGATTTTGCAGCCGGGAGTGCCGGAAAGATATTATTTGAGTCCGAAGGCGTGTCAGGGTATTCTGCGGAGGGCTTCCGTGCGTGGCAAGGAGCTGCCGGAAGTGCTGCGGAGGGCATTGGAGCGGCAGGCGGTGTCTGTTTAAATGACCAGGGCGGCAGCCGCATGGACGTGACCGATGATGTGGCGTGTACCTTAAGGGCAGAGGCGCACCATCCTCCATGCATAATGGAGGCGGCGGGATTCTGCACCGAGCATTCGGCGGACAGCCGGGGCATCGGCTATGGGGAGGAGCTTTCCCCCACGCTCCGGGCGGGTACGGTCCCGGCAGCAGTGGCCTTGGAGAACCATCCCACGGACAGCCGTGTGAAAGTATCAGAGGATAACATGGTGCAGACGCTTACTTCCCGGATGGGGACCGGCGGCGGTAACGTGCCGCTTATAATGGATGCACCCGCGCTGTTCGAGAACCATTCGCAGGACACGAGGTACACGGGGCCTTTGGAAACAGCGCCAACGGTCAGCTCCACCTACGGCATGGGCGGGAACAACCAGCCTTTTGTGGTGGAAACGCCAAAGACGCTGAAAATCCGCTCCGGCTGTGAGGGCGGCGGCAAGGGCGCACTGATCCAGGACGATAAATCGGCCACCCTTTCCTGCAACAATGACCAGACTGTCTTTGTACCTTTCTGCAAGGGATACCGCGCCCATTTCAAAGGGGACGCGCCGACCTGGAAGGACGGGAAAGTGGCAAACACTCTCAACACATTTGATATCGGGGAAAGCCGCTGCAATGAACTTGTGGTGCAGGCATACGGCATCTGCTCCAAAGACAGTAATGCCATGAAATCTGATAATCCACACAGCGGATTCTATGAGGCGGACACTTCCCGGACGCTGGATGCCAACGGCGGCAATCCCTCCTGCAACCAGGGCGGCATTGCGGTGGTGGCGGTGCAGGGCTCCATGATCGGGCGGGAGGATAAGAACGGGCCGCAGGGCAGCGGTGTGAATGAGGATGTGTCTTTCACGCTCAATGCCACAGACCACCATGCGGTGGCATACCCGACCTACTGCGCGAGCAAGGCATCCTTTTTCACTTCCGCAGAGGAAGAGGTGGCAAACACGCTGGTGGCTACGGATTATAAGGACCCTCCGCTGATAAACGCATTGCAGACGGCATCCGGCAAGGATGTGTTCGGCACGATCTCCGCAAGCATGGGCTCCAAGCAGTGGCTTGGCAATCAGGAGGCATTCAGCGGGGACTACCATATAGTAGA
>CAMWJV010000179.1 GCA_947174665.1 uncultured Lachnospiraceae bacterium | reverse complement strand
TGATATTCTGGTCACTGATACGGCAGCGCAGGTACAGATCAGCGCATGAATGGAATATAAGAAAACAAAACAATAAGAAAATTGCAGGCTGGGAGATGCCTGCAGTAAGGTCCCCTAGTCTAAAGGTAAAGGAACTTTAGTTCCTTGGACACACGGCCTTTCAAGCCGGAAATGCAGGGTTCAAGTCCCGTGGGGATCATAAGCAGGGTCAGGGACATATGGAGAACACCTCTTTATATTTTACGGTTGTATATCCATCAATGGCAGAGCACCCGGCTTAGCCCAAGTTGTTGCAAAAAGCCTGTAGACATCAGTGTTTACAGGCTTTTTGCGAGAGAAGAAACGACTTAAATTGAAAAGGTGAGGATCGATGTACGAGAGATAATTGCAATGTTATAGAAATACCGGATTTTTCTTGTGGAGAAAATTGACAAAATGGTCTATATGTGATAAACTAAATGGTTCTATTGCAAATAGACCATTTTGTAGACTGCAGCAAAAAAGTTTATGAAAGATGCCGGAGAAATAGCAAATAGCAGAAGGCAATGACAAAAATCGAAGAAAAGGCAGGAAGAGGAAGTTATGGAAGAAACCGGACTGGGTGTAGTGGAATCTCGATTTGCAGATATCATATGGCAGCATGAGCCGCTGTCTTCTGGCGAGCTGGTGAAGCTGTGCGGCAGCGAGCTGGGGTGGAAGAAATCGACCACTTATACAGTGTTGAAAAAGCTTTGCGACAGAGGAATTTTCAGAAACCAGAAGGGACAGGTTACGGCGCTGCTTTCCAGACAGGAGTTCTATGCGGCCCAGAGCCGAAGATTTGTGGAAGAGACTTACCAGGGGTCATTGCCTGCTTTTGTAGCGGCTTTTACTACACAGAAAGCATTGTCTCCTGAGGAAATTGCTCAGATACGGGAGATCATAGATGGTTCCAATTTTTTGGGATGAAGGAGGTGGCCTATGGAGACTGTATTTTTAAGAATTCTAAATATGAGCATCACAGCAGGGTGGGTGGTTTTGGCGGTGCTTGTGCTGAGGATTCTGTTGAGAAAAGCGCCGAAGGCAATTTGCTGCGTGCTCTGGGCATTTGTAGGAATCAGGCTGGTCTGCCCCTTTACCATAGAAAGTGCGCTGAGCCTGATACCCGGCACGGAGACGGTTCCGGAAGGGATTTTGTATGCTCAGGAACCGGTCATAGAAACAGGAGTGGAAGCTTTTGATGAGGCTTTGAATCTTCGGATATTTTCCTCGATAGCTCCTAAGCCGGACGGTAGTGTAAATCCGCTGCAGATTGTAGTTTATCTGGCATCTGTTTTGTGGCTTTTGGGTGTAACAGCTATGCTGCTGTATGCAGTGACAGGATACATCAGGCTGCGCCGCCGGGTCAGGACTGCCATGCGGCTGGAGAAAGATATATGGCTCTGCGACGAGGTGAAATCTCCCTTTATTCTGGGTATCATTCGGCCTCGCATCTATCTGCCCGTGGGGCTGAGTGAGGCACAATTACGCTTTGTGGTGGCACACGAGAGGGCGCATTTGCATCGATGTGACCACTGGTGGAAACTTATAGGTTTTCTGATTCTGGCAGTGTACTGGTTCCACCCTTTTGTCTGGGTATCTTATATTCTCTTGAGCAGGGATATAGAACTGGCCTGTGACGAGCGGCTGGTGCGGGACATGGAAGGCTGGGAGAAAAAGAATTATGCGGAGACATTGTTTGCCTGCAGCATGCCCCGGCACAGAGTCTCCGCTTGCCCGCTGGCTTTTGGGGAGGTGGGAGTGAAGGCCAGAGTGAAAGCTGTCCTGAACTACAGGAAGCCTGCATTTTGGGGCATCGTTATGGCAGTTGTCTCCTGCGCCGGCGTGGTCTTGTGTTTTCTTACAGACCCGGTGGCGGGGAGTGGAGAAGAGCCGCAGGGGCAACGGGCTGATTATGATTTGGACGATTGGCGGGAGCAGGAGGATTTTGCCACAGGCGAAGAGGATTTGGATAAAAAGGAAGAAGAAAGGAATGGTAAAGAGGACAAAGCCCGGGAAAACGAGGCGATAGAGGATGCTCTTGAGACGGCAGTTTCAGCGGCGATAATGGAGAATTGCGGCACGGATTCCGCATCAGAATATTTTTGCTGGGCGGGACATGTGATTTTTTCCAGACAGGAGCTGAGCGGGTCACCCCTTGAAGGCGATGCAGGAAATGGAAAGAAGGTGACGGCATATTGCCTTGCGATGTATCAGGAACTTGAACTTTTCGAGGAGAGCATCGAAGAGAAGACTTTCAGCTATTTCCCGGCGGCAATGACTTTTTTCGTGGATGCCGATGGAGGCTATGTTCTGGAAGAATTCTGGAGACCTCAGGGAGCAGGCAGTATGGAAGCTTTAGAAGCGGCTCTCATGGAAAAATTTCCCATGGAAGTGGCAGAGGAGGTTCTGGAAGCCAGGAGATCTCAATCCTTTTTTGACCATCTGAAACAGGACTGTTACGGCAAGGCGGTGGAGTATGGGGGAGTGGATACAGACAAAGCGGTGGAGGGGCTTCTGGAGGTAATTGAATCCTCTCCGGCATGGAGTTCCTACTCCGGCAGTTATCTGGCGGAGCATCCGGTGGAATACCATACTTTGGCATATTACGGAGATTATACAGTGAAATATATTCTGGCACAGTTTTTAAAAGGCGGCCAGACAGGGCTTCGAGGAGATTTGATGATAACAATTGTTGCGGGGCTGACCGGAGAGCCGTTTTTTGGGGAATATGCCGGCACGGGGCAGGAGTATTTTGACGCATGGATGGAGAAAGCGAAGGAGACAGAAACATTGCACGGCATGGAATGGATGAAAGAAAATCGGCCCTATCAGTGGATGGCGCTGAACATGTAGTGGGATTGACTTTACTCACACATGACATTATAATTTTAGCGAAAAAAGAAATAAATCAGGAACGGAATGTGTGAGTGGAGCGATATAAACAGGATATAAATGAAGGCGGGAGAGCGTCATAATGGAAGTTATTTTAAATCGGAACACGCATATAGAAGGGGTGGCGACAGATGCAGTGCGCAGAGCAGCTTCGGCTTTGTATCGCGATTTGAGAAAAGTGTTTTCGAATAATGAAGATGAGGGAGCCGCCATCTGTCTGGTGGAGGAAGCCGGGGAAGCGGAGCAGTTTTTCCTGAAGGCGGCGGATGGGAAGCTGGAACTTCATGCGGGGGACGAGCTGGGATTTATTTACGGTATTTATGAGATCAGCAGAAGTCTTCTGGGGGTGAATGATTTCTGGTTCTGGAATGATCAGCAATTTGTCTTAAAAAAAGAACAGAAAATTCCCGGAGACTATTTTTTTGCTTCAAAACCCTGCGCCGTGAAATACAGAGGGTGGTTTATCAATGACGAGGTGCTGCTGCACACCTGGCATGTGGAGCGGAAGAAGGATCTGCCGTGGGAGATGGCGTTTGAAGCGCTGCTTCGCTGCGGAGGCAATATGGTGATTCCGGGAACGGACAGAAATTCAGAGCGCTACCGGGGGCTGGCCGCCTCTATGGGACTTTATATCACGCATCATCATGCAGAGCCACTGGGAGCAGAGATGTTTGCCAGGGCTTATCCGGAACTTAATCCCTCCTACGCGGAATATCCGGAATTGTTTCAGGGGCTGTGGAAGGATGCACTGGAAGCGCAAAAAGGGATGAAGGTGATCTGGAATCTGGGATTCAGAGGACAGGGAGACTGTCCGTTCTGGGTGACGGATCCTCTTTATGAAACGGATGAAGCGAGAGGGAAGCTCCTGAGCAGCCTGATCAGAATACAGTATGATCTGGTGAAAAAAGCAGATCCGCAGGCTCCATGCTGTACCAACCTCTACGGGGAAATGATGGAGCTGTATCAGAAGGGCTGTCTGGAACTGCCGGAGGATGTGATCAAAATATGGGCGGATAACGGATACGGGAAGATGGTGTCAAGGCGGCAGAATAATCATAATCCCAGAGTGCCGGCTTTGCCGGATGCCGGAAACAGGGAACATAACGGAATTTATTACCATGTTTCTTTTTATGATCTGCAGGCGGCAAATCATATCACAATGCTGCCAAATCCGCCGTCTTTTGTGGTGCGGGAGCTTTCCCGGGTACTTGAAAGAAACGGAAAGGATTTTTGGATCATCAACTGCTCCAATATTAAGCCCCATGTTTATTTCCTGGATCTTGTGGCGAGGCTTTGGAGAGAGGGAACGGCAGAGGAAGATGTGCACAGAAGGGAGTACGCGGAGCGCTATTACGGGGCGGAAAATGCGGATGCAGTGGCGCAGAGCCTGGCGGCCTTTCACGATCACGGGGTTTCCTTTGGGGAGCATGAGGATGAGCGCGCAGGTGAACAGTTTTTTAACCATGTGCCCAGAATGCTGATCAGTCAGCTGATGAAGGACAGGGGCATGTGCTGTGACGGCATGCGTTGGGCCGCACCCGGTGAAAGCCTGAGAGAGCAGACAGAGTGGTACGAAAAGCTGTGTACCGAAGCGGCAGAGGGTTATGAGGAATATGTACGGCTGTGCGAAGGGCGGGCATTGGAGCTTAGTGAAAGCGGCAGAGTACTGTTTGAAGATTCTGTTTTACTGCAGGCGAAAATTCTGTATCACTGCTGTCTGGGAGCTTCGGCTGCCGCGCAGGGAATTCTGGCGGCTCTTGCCGAGGATTATAAAAAGTCTTTTTATCTGGCAGGCAGGGCGAAAAAGGAATTTTTGCAGGCTGACAGCGACATGAGAGCACGGGAGCACGGAAAGTGGCATGGGTTTTATAAAAATGAATGTCTCACGGATATAAAGCAGACGGCATGGATGCTGGAAAATATGATGGGTTTTGTCAGGAATCTGGGAGAAGGACCACATTTTTATAAATGGCAGAGAGAATTTCTGTATCCGGAAGAGGACAGGAGAATTATGCTGATCTTAAATATGGAAAACCATCTGAACAATTCCGAACTGTTTGCGCTGATGGAAGAAAAGTGGGACTTATAGGGCAGTTGAGATTGACCGGCGAATATTGAAAGCCGTCATGTCTTTGGAGGAAGAAACAAATGCTGTATACGAAGTCAAGGAAAGAATTATCGGGAAGTGATTTCCGTAATCCGGATTCCTGTTACCGGGGAGCACCGTTTTGGTCATGGAACTGTCTGATTACCAGAGAAATGATAGATGAACAGATAGAATACTTTAAGGAAATGGGAATGGGAGGATTCCATATCCATGTCAGGGTAGGTTTGAAAAACCGGTATCTGGACGATGAATTCATGGAGCTTGTCCGTTACTGTGACCGGAAAGCAAAGGAA
>CAMWJV010000178.1 GCA_947174665.1 uncultured Lachnospiraceae bacterium | reverse complement strand
GACATATACTTGTATGAAAAAGTGTGGCGAGGGAAGTGTCCGGTGGCAAAGGGAAAGAACACCGCAGGACGCCCGCTGGCAGTAAAGGCTGCGGTGGCTGCGCTGTTGTTCCTGGCACTGCAGGGCACGGTCAGGGGCTGCAGCAACGGGACGGCAGAATCGGAAGTCTCAGATAAAAAAAACACTGTGTGGGACGGGATATTGCTGGAGCTGGCGGATGCGGCGGAGGAAAGCCTGTATGAAATGTTTATGCCCGGCATTTTGTTTCAAAGGTCCGGCAGCCATGAAACCTGCTGGTTTCTTCAGGAGCAGATTGACAGCCTGTTTCCGCTCTATGGGTATGTGGCGGAAAATCTGAAAGAGGATGAAAGCAGGGGTACTCTCTGGGAGGATGAGGTTCTCAGAGAAATACTGCTGGCTGAGACTGACCCTGACAAAGAATCAGGATTGTCCGGGACAGAGCAGCAGGAGAACATGGAACGCTCCCTGGCAGAACTGTTGAAGGAAGAGAACGAGGCTGCCATGGGACTGCGGGAGAATGCGGGCTTTGTGCCTCATACACAGCAGGTTGGGATAGATATGGAGAGTCTGCAGGACTATGAGACTCTGCTGAAACAGTTTTACATTGTGGATTCCAATACTATGGCCAGCAGTGACCGGCTGAATGTGGAAAGCTTTCTTGCAAAGGATATGACAGTATCAGGGGATGGGCAGGAGCCTCAGATTCTGATCTTCCACACGCATTCCAGAGAGGCATTTGCAGATTCCGTGCAGGGAGATCCTGCCACCACTATCGTGGGAGTAGGAGAGAGACTGACTCAGATATTGCGGGACACCTATGGTTACAACGTCATTCACCATACGGCTGAGTATGACACGGACAGGAATCAGGCATATTCCAAGGCCCTGCCGGGAGTAGAACAGATACTGAGGGAAAATCCGTCCATACAGGTGGTGATTGATCTGCACAGGGACGAAATGCCGGAGGAGACCAGACTCGTCATGGATCTGGACGGAAGGCCCACCGCCAGGTTCATGTTCTTCAACGGTCTTTCCAGGACAAAAAAGACGGGAGATATTACATATCTTAATAACGAGAATCTGGACAGTAACCTGGCGTTTTCCTTTCAGATGCAGAAGAAGGCTGCAGAGTACTATCCGGGACTCACAAGAAAGATTTACCTGAAAGGCTACCGTTATAACATGCACCTGAAGGATAAGTATCTGCTGGTAGAGCTGGGGGCACAGAACAACACCGTGGAGGAGGCCATGAATGCCTGCGACCCGCTGGCGCACATTCTGAACATGGTGCTGTCGGGGGAGTAAGGCTGTCATAATATGTAACAGAAGTGTACTGGACAATCCATATTTCCGTGTGATATGATGTGCGCAGAGGAAAAACAAGCGGCTGCGAAGCAGACATTTGTTTTTCCTGCGCTATCAACGAGCAAGCGTCCGATGAAATCGGACGGAAAGCGCGGCAGCGCGGGCTTGCGAGTTTTAATGACAGAGTGTGCGCAGAGGAAAAACAAGCGTCAGCCCGCAAAGGAAAAGAAGAGACGAGGAAATACAGATGGCGGATATAAATCAAAAAAACATACGTAATTTTTGTATTGTAGCACATATAGACCACGGGAAGTCTACGCTGGCAGACCGTATCATAGAAAAAACCGGTCTGCTGACCGGAAGGGAGATGCAGGACCAGGTTTTAGACAACATGGAGCTGGAACGGGAGAGGGGAATCACCATCAAAGCTCAGTCGGTCCGCACAGTGTACAAGGCGCAGGACGGCCAGGAGTATATTTTTAATTTGATTGATACTCCCGGCCATGTGGACTTTAACTATGAAGTGAGCCGTTCCCTTGCTGCCTGCGACGGGGCAATACTGGTGGTGGATGCGGCCCAGGGTATTGAGGCCCAGACGCTGGCAAACGTATATCTGGCACTGGATCATGACCTGGAGGTGTTTCCTGTCATCAACAAGATTGACCTGCCCAGTGCGGAACCGGAGAGAGTGATAGAGGAAATTGAGGATGTCATCGGCCTGGAGGCTCAGGATGCCCCCCTGATTTCCGCCAAGAACGGAATCGGCATTGAGGATGTGCTGGAGCAGGTGGTAAAGAAGATTCCGGCGCCGGAAGGCAATCCGGAGGCTCCGCTGCAGGCGCTGATCTTTGACTCTCTGTATGACTCCTATAAGGGCGTTATTATTTTCTGCCGTATCATGGAAGGAACCGTGAAGAAGGGGACCATCATCCGCATGATGGCAACCGGTGCCAGGGAGGAAGTGGTGGAGGTCGGATATTTCGGTGCAGGACAGTTTATTCCCTGTGAAGAGCTTTCTGCAGGTATGGTGGGATATATTACCGCGTCTATCAAAAATGTGAAGGATACTGCGGTGGGCGATACCGTGACGGATGACAACAATCCCTGTGCGGAGCCCCTGCCGGGCTATCGGAAGGTGCAGTCCATGGTGTATTGCGGTATGTATCCTGCGGACGGCTCGAAGTATCCTGATTTGAGAGATGCGCTGGAGAAGCTGCAGCTGAACGATGCCTCTCTGAATTATGAGCCGGAGACCTCCATTGCCTTAGGGTTTGGCTTCCGATGCGGCTTTCTGGGTCTGCTGCATCTTGACGTGATTCAGGAGCGTCTGGAGCGGGAGTATAATCTGGATCTGGTGACTACGGCACCGGGCGTTGTCTACAAGGTGTACAAGACCAACGGCGAAGTGATTGAGCTGACGAATCCCTCCAATCTGCCTGACCCCTCCGAGATTGAGCACATGGAGGAACCCATTGTCAGCGCGGAGATCATGGTGACCAGCGAATTTATCGGCTCTATTATGGAACTTTGCCAGGAGAGGCGGGGAAGGTATCTCAGCATGGAATATATTGAGGGAACCAGAGCGCTTCTGAAATATGAACTGCCGTTGAACGAGATCATTTATGATTTCTTTGATGCCCTGAAGTCGCGCTCCAGAGGCTATGCCTCCTTTGATTACGATATAAAGGGATATGAACCCGCGAAACTGGTGAAACTGGATATTTTGATCAACCGTGAGGAGGTGGACGCCCTGTCCTTCATTGTACATGGGGACTCCGCCTATGAGAGGGGGAGGAAGATGTGTGAGAAGCTCAAGGACGAGATTCCCAGACACCTGTTTGAGATTCCCATACAGGCGGCGGTGGGAGGCAAAGTTATTGCCAGGGAGACAGTCAAGGCCCTCCGGAAGGACGTGCTGGCAAAGTGTTACGGCGGAGATATTACCCGGAAGAAGAAGCTTTTGGAGAAGCAGAAGGAAGGAAAGAAGCGTATGCGGCAGATTGGCAACGTGGTGATTCCCCAGAAAGCTTTTATGAGTGTGCTGAAATTAGATGACAAGTGATATTGAATTATATTTTCATATTCCCTTCTGTGTGAGAAAATGCTATTACTGTGATTTCCTGTCCGCACCGGCGGACGCACATACCAGAGCTGCCTATATGGAGGCGCTGGAACGGGAAACCGTGGAGCGGGCTGCGGAATATGCAGGGAAGACAGTGGTGACTATGTTCATCGGCGGGGGAACCCCTTCCACTGTGGAGGCAGGGCAGATGGCATCACTGCTTCGGACAGTGGGAGAGCATTATCATGTTTCGGAGGACGCGGAGATTACGGTTGAGGTGAATCCGGGCACGGTGGATACGGAAAAGCTTAAAATATATCGGGCAGCAGGAGTCAACCGCCTGAGCATCGGTCTGCAGTCTGCGGATGACACAGAGCTGGCGGCGGTGGGCAGGATACATACCTGGCAGCAGTTTATGGATACCTATGAGGCGGCAGCGGCGGCAGGATTTTCCAATATCAATGTGGACATTATGAGTGCCCTTCCCGGGCAGACTCCGGAAAGCTATGGCAATACGCTGCAAAAGGTTTTGGAACTTAAGCCGGGCCCTGTTCACATTTCGGCATACAGTCTGATTTTAGAAGAGGGAACCGTTCTTTGGGAGCAGGCGCGGCAGGGCAGGCTGGATCTGCCGGACGAGGATACGGACAGAGAGTTGTACAGTGTGACAAAGGCTGTTCTTGAGCAGGCAGGTTATGTCAGGTATGAGATTTCAAACTACGCCAGGCCCGGCTTTGAGTGCCGTCATAACTGCGGTTACTGGCGCAGAAGAGATTATGTCGGATTCGGACTGGGAGCTGCATCGCTGATTAATAACGTGCGTTTTCGAAATGGAGAGAATCTGCAGACTTACCTGAGAAACCCGTCAGACTGTCGGGAGGACAGGCAGGTTTTAAGCATTGGGGAACAGATGGAGGAGTTTATGTTCCTTGGGCTGCGCATGACGGAAGGGATTTCTCCGGAAGAGTTCGCACGCTGTTTCGGAAAGAGCCTGGATTGTGTGTATGGAGAGGTGATAAGGAAAAACAGGGACGACGGACTTCTGGAATGGAAGGAGGGAGTGCCGCGGCGGCTTGTCCTGACGGAGAAGGGCCTGGACCTGGCAAACTATGTGATGGCGCAGTTTTTATTGTAAATATGCCCGGCGGCGGGCTTTTGGAAATTCTTCCTGCACTTGGATAGGCACGACGGATTAATCTGACACATAAACTATTGTTAAGAGTAATCCGCAGGGGGCTGTTTTGAAAACCTTTCAAAAACCACTTACCCAGGGAGAAGAAGCGGAATATATCCGCCTGCTGCGGGAAGGGTCTGCGGAACAGGCGAAGCAGGCAAAGGATATTTTAATAGAGCGAAATCTGAGACTGGTTGCCCACATTGCCAAAAAGTATCAGAATTCCTCAGAGGATATGGAGGAGCTGATATCTATCGGATGTATCGGACTGATCAAGGCAGTGGACAGCTTTGATGACCGAAAGGGGAGGCTGGCCACATATGCCTGCCGGTGCATTGATAATGAGCTGCTGATGCTGCTGCGGAGTAAACGGAAGACCTCCCGGGAGGTCTCTCTCTTTGAACCTATCGGGCAGGATAAGGAGGGAAATGAGATACATCTGATGGATGTGATTGAGCAGCAGCAGCCTGACTTACTGGACAATATGGAGCTGGAGGGGAATGTCAAAAAGCTTTTTGTGCTGATGAAGGAAAGTCTGACACCCAGGGAGCGGGAGATACTGATGATGCGGTACGGGCTGAACGGCAGACGTGAGGCGACGCAGAACGAGATAGGAGCGGTGCTTGGAATCTCCCGAAGCTATGTTTCCAGAATTGAGAAGAAGGCCCTGGGGAAGCTCCGGCAGAGGTTTGAACAGGATTATGAATGACAAAAGATAAAATTTTATTTGTCATTTACAGTCATAGTGTATATAATGA
>CAMWJV010000177.1 GCA_947174665.1 uncultured Lachnospiraceae bacterium | reverse complement strand
TTCTACGAAGCTGTGTTATAGGCTGATTAGTCTGGGGACGGCGAGGCTGTGGTCGTGGCAGAGCATTAGGTGTATGACGAGCCTGCGGCAGAGGAAGAGCAGTTGGTGTACGACGAGCCTGCGGCAGAGGCGGAACCGGGAGTGTACGGTGAGCCGGCTTACGGAGAGGAGACCGCACCGGAGGAGCCTGCGCCGGATCCGGAGATGGAGGAACTGCTGGTACAGATGCTGGCGGAAGGCACTGGCGGGGAGCCGGTACCGGAAGCGCAGGAAGAAATGGTACAGAACGAAGCAATACAAAATGAAGCAATGCAGGACGAGACAATAATAATAGAAGAAAGTAAAGGAGAAGAGGAAGAAATGGATATGATGGATATGGAAGAAATGGAATTGGAAAGAGACCTTGAGGCATCAGATGAGACATCTGTTATTACACAGGCAATGACAATTACTGGTGATTTGTCTACCCAGGGTTCTGTAGATGTAATCGGAACGGTGAACGGAAATATTGATGCACTGGGCAAATTGAACATCACGGGACATGTGAACGGCAACTCCAAAGCCGCGGAGATTTATGCGGAGAGCGCAAAGATTAACGGCGAGATTGTAAGTGAGGGCGCTGTTAAGATTGGAGCAAGTTCCGTTATTATCGGCAATATTACAGCTACGAGCGCGGCTATTGCCGGTGCAGTCAAAGGAGATATTGACGTAAGGGGACCTGTCATTCTGGATGCTTCAGCAATCGTCATGGGCAATATCAAATCCAAGTCCGTGCAGATTAACAACGGTGCGGTTATCGAAGGTATGTGCTCTCAGTGCTATGCGGATGTCAGCCCTACTACTTTCTTTGACGAGTACAAGCCCGAGCCTATCCGCAAGGCGAAGGCAAAGCAGGGAGAGCAGCGCGAAAATAAGTCCTGACGTGGGGGACTGCGGGAAAGGCACGGGTATAAAATATGCGTAGAATCTTGTTGAAACTCAGTGGGGAAGCGCTTGCGGGAGACAGGAAAACCGGGTTTGACGAAGCTACTGTCAGAGGCGTGGCTCTGCAGGTAAAGCAGCTGGTGGACGATGGCGTTCAGGTGGGAATTGTCACGGGCGGCGGAAATTTCTGGAGAGGAAGGACCAGTGAGAACATTGACCGCACCAAGGCGGACCAGATTGGAATGCTTGCCACGGTCATGAATTGCATTTATGTTTCTGAGATTTTCCGTTCCGTGGGAATGAAGACCAATATTTTGACTCCGTTTGAGTGCGGCTCCTTTACAAAGCTTTTTTCGAAGGACAGGGCAAACAAATATTTTGAACAGGGACAGGTAGTCTTTTTCGCGGGCGGAACGGGGCATCCTTACTTTTCAACGGATACGGGAGTGGTACTGCGCGCCATCGAGGTGGATGCAGAGGTGATTCTGCTTGCGAAGTCTATTGACGGTGTTTATGATGATGACCCCGGCAAAAACCCTGCTGCGAAGAAATATGATACAGTTACAATAGAAGAAGTGATCGCAAAAAATCTTCAGGTAGTGGATATGACAGCATCTATTCTGGCCAGGGATAACCATATGCCGATGTGGGTGTTCGGGCTGAGCGAGGAGAACAGCATTGTCAATGCCGTGAAGGGTACTTTTACCGGAACCAGAGTAATAGTGTAAGGAGAAAATAAATATGGATTCCAGATTACAACAGTACGAAGATAAAATGAAGAAGGCTTATGAGTTTCTTGAGACTGAGTACGCGGCCATCCGCGCCGGTCGGGCGAATCCTCATGTGTTGGATAAGCTGCGTGTAGATTATTACGGAACGCCCACGCCCATTCAGCAGGTGGGCAATGTGACCGTGCCCGAGGCACGCATCATCCAGATCGCACCCTGGGAAAAGTCACTGCTCAAGGAAATTGAGAAGGCAATTCAAATGTCTGATATTGGCATTAATCCTACCAATGACGGCAATGTAATTCGCCTTGTTTTCCCTGAACTGACCGAGGAACGCAGAAAGGATTTGGTGAAGGAAGTACGAAAGAAAGCGGAAGATGGCAAGGTGGCTGTCCGCAATATCCGCAGAGACGGAAATGATGCCTTTAAAAAGCTTGCGAAGGCAGAGGTTTCGGAAGATGAGATCAAGCAGCTGGAGGATGAACTGCAAAAGCTGACAGATAAGTTCATCAAGGATATTGATGCCCTGATGGAGAGCAAGTCCAAGGAAATTTTGACCGTCTGAGTATGAAGCATACAGCGGGGGAGTGGAAATGTTTCCGCTCCCCCTTTGTGCGAAAATGAATTTGATGTAATGTGAAAGGAACCTTATGAGCGAAGAGTTAAAGATGCCGCAGCATGTGGCAATTATTCTGGACGGAAACGGGAGATGGGCGAAGGCTAAAGGAATGCCCCGGAATTACGGGCATGTCCAGGGGGCAAAGACAGTGGAGACCATCTGCGAGGAAGCGTACAGGATGGGGATTCAATACCTGACAGTCTACGCTTTTTCCACAGAGAACTGGAACAGGCCGAAGGACGAAGTGGACGCTCTGATGAAACTTTTGCGGAACTATATGAAGACTTGCCTGCAGACAGCGAAAAAGAACCGGATGTGTGTCCGGGTTCTGGGCGAGAAATCCCGTCTTGACGAGGACATTCGCTCCCGTATTGAGGAGCTGGAGAGAGCGACAAAGGACAATGATGGTCTTCATTTTCAGATTGCTATTAATTACGGCGGCAGGGATGAAATCCTCCGTGCAGCCAGGAAACTGGCAGGTAGTATAGAGGCAGGAGAATTGACCTCCGGGGAAATTACGGAAGAAAAATTCGGCTCATTTCTGGATACGGCCGGAATTCCGGATCCGGATTTACTGATACGCACCTGCAATGAACAGCGGATTTCCAACTTTCTTCTGTGGCAGCTGGCGTATACGGAGTTTTATTTTACTCCCGTGCCCTGGCCGGATTTTACGAAGGAAGAATTGATAAAAGCTGTGGAGGCATATAATCATAGAGACAGAAGATACGGCGGAGTGAAGGAGGAATAATTCCATGTTTTGGACCAGATTGTTCAGCGGAATCGTATTGTTGGTGATCGCCATCGGCTCTATCTGGTGGGGTGGGCCTGTTTTGACAGTGGTGCTGCTTGTGGTTTCACTTGTGGGATACCGCGAACTGACCAAAGCAATGGGAGTGCCTTCGGGAGAAAAAAAGGCTGCTGCCGCGGACAAAGCACCCGCTGAAAGTTCGGTAACAGCGATAGAGATCGTTGGTCTGGCCGGTACAGTGCTTTATTACGGAATGATACAGCTTTGCATGAATACGACGGTGTCCGGACAGATGTGGTGGGAGAGTGCGGACGGCGCGGTATGGCTTCTGGGGTGTATTGTGCTGGTATTTATGGGACAGCTTTTCATTTATGTATTTGCCTTTCCGAAGTATCAGGCAGAACAGGTAATTGCCGGTTTCTTTGCATTTGTGTATGCCCCTGTGATGCTGTCTTTTATCGAACTGACAAGAATGACTGTTGCAGGAATTTTCATTGTATGGCTTATACTGATCAGTTCCTGGGGATGTGATACCTGTGCCTATGTGGTGGGAAAGCTGATCGGGAAAAAAAAGATATTTCCCGTCTTAAGCCCCAAGAAATCTCTGGAAGGCTGCATCGGCGGAGTGCTTGGAGCGGCGCTTCTAGGCTTTCTGTATGGGAAGCTTCTGGTGAACTTTTTCCCCACAATGGTGGATACCTTTGCATGGCAGACGGCGCTGATCTGTGCCGTGGGTGCGGTCATGAGTATGGTGGGCGATCTGGCGGCATCTGCAATCAAGCGGAATAAAGGGATTAAGGATTATGGGAAGTTGATTCCCGGTCACGGCGGCATCATGGACCGCTTTGACAGCGTGATCGTCACAGCTCCTATGGTGTACTTTATGTCGTTGCTTCTGCTCGGTCGCTAGGAGGAAAATTTCGGAACAAGAGTTCCGAATATTGAATTGATGCCCGCCAAAGCGGGCAGGGAGGTATACTTACGAAAAAGATAGCAATTTTGGGCTCTACCGGCTCCATTGGCACCCAGACACTGGAAGTGGTGCGCAGCAATCCTGATTTACAGGTGGCAGCCCTGGCGGCGGGGAGCAGTGTGGAAGAAATGGAGCGGCAGATTCGGGAGTTTCGCCCCGCACTGGCAGGAATGTGGAGTCAGGAAGCGGCCGCAGACCTTCGGAACCGGGTCAGGGATATTGATGTAAAAATTGTTGCCGGGATGGAGGGACTGCTGGAAATTGCAGTTTTCCCGGAAAGCCGGGTATTGGTGACAGCCATTGTGGGAATGATCGGTATCAGGCCCACTATTGCCGCCATAAGAGCCGGTAAGGATATTGCCCTTGCAAACAAGGAGACACTGGTGACGGCGGGACATATTATTATGCCGCTGGCAAGGGAGTGCGGCGTGTCTGTCCTTCCGGTGGACAGCGAGCACAGCGCCATTTTTCAGTCTCTGAACGGGGAGCCAGGGGGTAAAATAGAGAAAATCCTGCTGACTGCATCCGGCGGTCCTTTTCGTGGAAGAACCAGAGAACAGCTGGCCGGGATACAGGTGGAAGATGCTCTGAAGCATCCGAACTGGGCCATGGGGCGAAAGATTACCATTGATTCCTCTACACTGGTGAACAAAGGACTGGAGGTTATGGAGGCAAAATGGCTGTTCGGTGTGGACCTTGACAGAATCCAGGTGGTGGTGCATCCCCAGAGTATTATCCATTCTGCGGTGCAGTATGTGGACGGTGCCATCATCGCACAGCTGGGGACGCCGGACATGAAGCTGCCTATCCAGTATGCCCTGTTTTATCCGGACAGGAGGCCCATGGCCGGGAAGCGTGTGGATTTATTCGAGCTGGGAAGTCTTACCTTTGAAAGACCGGATACGGATACATTTAAAGGTCTGGCTCTCGCTTACCGTGCGGCGGAGCTGGGAGGCAGCATGCCTACGGTATACAACGCTGCCAACGAGAGGGCAGTGGCTCTGTTCCTTGACAGGGAGATAGCATATCTGCAGATTCCGGAGATAATAGAGGAAGCCATGGAGCATCACAGCCTGGTTTCGGATCCGGGAGTGGAGGCCATTCTGGATGCGGAGGCGGAGACCTATGAATATATTGCAGGAAGGATGAAACGGTAAATGGTAACTTTAATTTTGTTTATTGTCATCTTCGGGGTGGTGGTCATAGCCCATGAATTCGGGCACTTCCTGATTGCCAAGGCAAACGGCATACATGTGGTGGAGTTTGCGGTGGGCATGGGTCCCAATATCTTCTCACGCAAAAAGGGAGGAACTAAATATTCCCTGAAGCTGTTTCCCATAGGCGGCGCCTGTATGTTTGAGGGCGAGGATGGCCTGGCGGAGAAGGATGAAACCACGGGCGAGGTGAAGGAGCCGGGGCCCGGTTCCTTTCTGAAGGCAAAGGTCTGGGCAAGGATTGCCACGGTGGTGGCTGGTCCCCTGTTCAATATGCTGCTGGCTTTTATCATTGCCGTCATTATGGTAAATATGAGCAGTCTATTATACACATCTCCGAGCCCACGA
>CAMWJV010000176.1 GCA_947174665.1 uncultured Lachnospiraceae bacterium | reverse complement strand
GGATGCTGAGGCAACGGCAGCGGCAGAGCCTGTATCGGCGGAAGCTGAGACAACGGCAGCGGCAGAATCTGTATCGGCCGCACCGGTGCCGCTTTCGGTGCCGCAAGTTCAGGAAGCACCGATTGCACCTGCGATACCTGAGGACAAACCGGATGTCAGCGGCAAGAAGCCTAAAAAAAGAAAAGCGCCGTTTATCATTGCGGCCTGTGCGGTTGTGGCTGTGGTGGGAATTTGTGTGGCAGTTGTCGCAGGTCTGGGCGATTTCTTCCGGCGGACATTCTCCTCACCTGAGGAATACTATCGGTATGTGGAGGGAAATACGGTCGCAGCGATGGCCAGGATGGGCGGGGCATATTATGATATGCTGCTCAAGGAGTCACTGAATTCGAAAGGCCGCAGCACCGATATCGAATTTGCGGTAGAACTGGGAGAAGGCGGGCAGGAACTGCTGGAAATGGCTGACGTTGACCTTACATGGCTGAAAGGTTTTTCGGTGGATGCCGGATACTCCCTGAAGGATTACCTGCTGGGGTATAATTTTACTTTTGGTTTGAATAAGTCTGACATTTTTTCCCTTAAGACAATTACGGATCTGGAAGAGGGCACTTTGTATCTTCAGCTGCCGGAGCTGACAGCCGACTATATCTGCTTTGATCTGGATGAGATTACCGACGGCGAATGGACAGAGAGCCTTGAGATGTATGGGGAAATGCAGGAGACTCTTACGGCAGTGCAGAAGGCTATGCCGGACACGAAGGACGTGGAGAAGCTGCTGCAGAAGTATATGGAACTTGCATTGAACAGTGTGAGCGATGTTGAGAAGAGTACAAAAACCATTAAGGCCGGAGGAGTTCAGCAGAAATGTACGGAACTTACGGTGACCTTTGACGGTAAGAGTCTGTCCAAAATTATGGAAGCGGTTTTAAAAGAGATTCCGAAAGACAAAGACTTAAAGAAGCTGTATGTGGGTATGGTGGACAGCCTGCAGGCAATAGACGGGGATTGGTCTGTAGCCGGGGAAGAGGCCTGGGATGAGTTCATAGAGGAGGTCGAGGAACTGCTGGATAATCTTGATGAGCTGGAAGACTCGGACGAAGTACTTGTCATGAAGGTTTATGTGGACGGCAAGGGTAAGATTGTCGGCAGGGTACTGGAAATGGTGGAGGACAGAGAGACCTATGGTACTATCAGCATACTGGCACCTGAAAAGGGCAGCAAATTTGGCTATGAGCTCTCTGTTAAGTCAGCTCCCGGCTACGGCGGTGAATTGGCACTGACCGGCAGCGGCAAGAAATCGGGGGAAAAACTGACAGGTGATTTTGAATTGAAATACAGTGGTATATCCGTTCTGGATCTGAAGGTTTCTGAATTGGATATGAGTAAGGGGTATCTGAACGGCAGTATCACCATGACTCTTTCCAAACAGATTGCCGGCCTTTTGTCCACATCCATGTCCTATTATGGAACAGGCTCCGAGACAATGTTTACGGATATGGAGGTTACACTGGATTTCCAGATGGCAGAAAATTCCGAGAAGATTACATTAGGGCTAAACAATGCTGGGGAGAAGATTGTCAGCATTTCCATGTTGGCAGAGACCGGGTATGATTCTGAGGTAAGCGTTCCGGATGCAAAGAATACGGTCTTTTTAGAGGACGAGGAGAGTCTGGAGAACTGGCTGAAGAATCTTGACTGGGATAACTTTATTGATAAGCTGGATAAGGCGGGTCTGCCGGATGAGGTAGTGGATACGGTTGAGGAAATTTCGGGTATTCTGGCGGGCGGAGGTCTTCCGGATGGGTTGTATGGTCTGGATGACGATTATTTGTTAGACGATTATTCTAATGATTACGATGATGATCACTATGACGATGATCATTATGGAGATGATCACTATGGAGATGACCATTATGGAGATGATCGCTATGGTGATAACCATTATGGAGATGATCATTATGGGGATGATCACTACGGGGATGATCATAACAACAGTGATGATACGTACGGCGGCAACCAGTTGGATGATGAGAATTCCCTGGAGCAGCTGCTGCAGTCGGATGAATGGCAGAGTGAGCTGAAATCCTGGAATGACAGTGTGGCGGTAATGGGTATCTCCATTGACACCGTGGCAGACGGAAACATACTTGTCTTCGAGTATCATCTGCCCGACGAAGCAGCATATAATTCTTTTGGAGAATTGGAAGGTTCTCTGATGGCAGATGCCTTTTTAGGCACTCTTAAGGATGCGGATTTCATACAGGGGTTCGGGACCGGCTATGGAATCTGGCTGAGTGGCGTGCGGTGTGTGATCTTCAGGGCGGACGGCTCTGAGGTCTACAGTGACGAGATTCATTATGAGTATTGAACTGGCAGGAATCAAAAAATCATATGGAAAGAAAAAAGTACTGGAAAACGTCTCCCTGAAGACGGGAGAAGGGAGCTGTGTGGGTATATTGGGCGGCAACGGCTGCGGGAAATCCACACTGCTCTCCATTCTGGCAGGGGTGCGCAAGGCGGACGGAGGAGTTTTTCTGTATCAGGGCAAGGATTTACTGTTGAGCAGCAGTCTGCGGACCCGGGCAGTGGGGTATGTACCCCAGGGAGACACACTGGTGGAAGAACTGACGGCATGGGACAACCTGCGCATGTGGTACGGCAAAGAGGCTTTGAAAAACGAGCTGAACGGCGGCGTACTGGAGATGCTGGGCATTTCGGAATTCCTGAAGGTTACGGTACGAAAAATGTCGGGGGGTATGAAAAAGAGGCTTTCCATTGGCTGCGCAGTGGTAGGGAACCCTAAGATACTGCTTTTGGATGAGCCATCCGCCGCTCTGGATTTGGCGTGTAAAGAGCGGATTTACAAGTACTTTGAACAATATAAAAAGCAGGGGGGCATATTGTTGATGACCACCCATGATATGCAGGATATGGAGCTGTGTGACAGCTGCCATCTGCTGAAGGAGGGTGTTTTATCACCCTATGAATATGACGGGGACATTCACCGCCTGGCAAGGTGTTTACAATGAAAAGACTGGGGTCTTATTTTGGAATGCAGATGAATAGGATGCTGCGTATTCTCCCTGTTCTGTTTGCAGCGGTGGCTGCCACCTTTGCGGTTCTGGGTGTGTGTGCGGCACTGCTTCTGCACAGCGCAGACAATGCAGAGGGAAAGCGCAGGTTTCGGATCGGCATGGTGGGAGATTCGTCAGACAGCTATCTGGGCTTCGGCATTTCTGTAGTGCAGGCTATAGATGAATCCCGGTTTATGGTGGAATTGGTACCGATGGAGGAAGAAGAGGCCCTGAGCGGTTTTCGCAGGGGAGAACTGTCTGCCTGCGTGATGGTGCCGGATGGACTGCTGGATTCCATTATATATGGCAGAAATGACGAATTGATCACTTACCTGAGTTCTGAAGGACAGAAGGGGCTTGAGGGGATTCTGGGAGAGGAACTGGCAGATATTGTATCTGTACTGGTGACCAGATCTCAGAGTGCCATATTCGGTATGCAGCAAATCATGCGAAATCATAACAGAGGGGCTGAAGTGTCGGCCCTGACGGATCGGATGAATCTGAAACTGTTCGATGTTGTGCTGAACCGCACAGGTCTTTATACCCTGGAGGAACTGGGCGTATCAGGAGGTTTATCAGCAATAGGATATTATCTGGGGGCGTTTTTTGTGTTTTTCCTGTTGCTTCTCGGAATCCACGGAAGTCCTCTGCTTGTTCGAAGGAGCAGCGCTCTGCCGGAATTGATGAAGAGCAGGGGCATCGGGGCATTCGGACAGGTGCTGGGGGAATACGGAGCCTTTGCCTGTATGAACCTGATCTGCTTTGCCGTAGCGTTTATGGCCATTGGTATTATCCTGAACGGTGGTTTCATAGAGATACAGGAGTGGGAGGGAATGGGGGCTGAGCCTCTGAGGGAGCTTTTTGTTAAGATTCTGCCGGTGACGCTGATGCTGTCTGCCATGCAGTTTTTACTGTATGAGCTGGTGACAGGGGTGGTCGGCAGTCTGATATGCCAGTTTATCTGCAGTATTTCCATGGCTTATCTTGCGGGAGTATTCTATCCTTCCAACTTTTTTCCTGAGACCATGCGGATTCTGGGGCAGCTGCTGCCTGCGGGGACGGCCATGCGGTATATTCAGGGAGGAATTCTCGGAGAACTGTCGCTGAAAACAGTGCTGCCCGTATTCCTTTATCTGCTTCTGTTTCTTGGATTGTCCGTTCTGGCCAGAGATTTGAGACTGGAGAAAGGGCGGCGGCGATGAGACAGATTGGAATAAGATTCTGGCTGTTGAATAAACGGCTCTTTAAGACATACAGTTTTCTGGTGATCCTGTGCCTTGTGCCGGTTCTGGTGGCAGGTGTCAGGCTGGGGGTGCGGGAGGACAGCGGAATTGCAAAAATTTTGCTGTATCTGCCGAACCCGGAGGATGAATTGTCATTTCAGATAGCCTCCGGTCTGATGGAGGACAACGGTGTGCTGTACTATGAGCTGTGCGATTCGGAGGAGGAAGCAAGGAAAGCGGTAGAGAGCTTTCAGGCGGATGCGCTGTGGATTTTTCCCCGGGATATGAGAAAGACGCTGGCGGATGCGGCTGTATCAGGCTTAAGGAGAGAAGACGGTACCGTTGCGGTGGTGCAGCGGGAGGATGATGTCAGGATGCTTTTTACACGGCAGATTTTGTGTGCGCAGTTGTATCCCGTTTTTTCTTATGAACTGTATGTGGATTTTGTGCGCAATGAGTGCGGGCTGCCGGATGTGACTGATGAGGAGCTGCGGGAAGCCTATAACAGTACTCTGGTGGAGGGAAGCCTGTTTCGCATGGAATATTTGGATGGCGGGCCTGTGGAGGACAGCAATTATCTGCTGGCACCGGTCAGGGGGATTCTGGCGCTTTGGCTTGTGCTTTGCGGGTTTGCAGGCGCTATGTACTACATGCAGGACGAGCAGAGGGGCATTTTTTCCGGACTGCCGATAAGCCGCAGACTTTCCTGGGCGTTTGGAGTGCAGGGGGTGCTGCTGTTTGATGCGATAGTCATCATGCTTGCGGCCCTGAAAATTGCAGGTGTCTTTACCACGTGGAGTCGGGAGATTCCGGCTGCGGTACTGCTTGGAAGCAGTGTGCTGGTGTTCTGCAATCTGTTCCGTCTGTTATGCCGCCGTCCGGAGCGGCTGGGCAGCTGTATTCCGCTGTTGTTGACAGGTATGCTGATCCTGTGTCCTGTTTTCCTGGACATCGGCGGACTCAGGCCGATACAGTATCTGCTTCCGCCCTACTATTATCTGAAGTCCATTCATACTACATTCTATTTGTGGGGGATGGCGTGTTATACGATTGTACTGGCTTTTGCCTGTATTCTGCTGTATCATTGGCAGAGCAGGCATATGAGAGCATAACTGTTCAGAAACCATATTGATGTATTGTCGAAGGAGGATGAAAAATGTTTTGTGGTAACTGTGGAAAGAAATTGAATGAAGGAGCGGCTTTTTGCCCGAACTGCGGTACGCCTGTTTCGGCGGAGAGTGCAGCCACCGTGCAGGAGGAGCAGAAGCCTGAAGAGACCCCGG
>CAMWJV010000175.1 GCA_947174665.1 uncultured Lachnospiraceae bacterium | reverse complement strand
GGGATTGTAGAGCCGTTTGATCAGCGTGGGCTGAATTCATATATAAATTCTTTATATACTTTACATTCGGAAAATATTTGCCGTATCCAGGTAATGGGTACAAAATTTCCGGCGTTATCGGAAGGACTTTTAGCATTTCATCTGCTCTTGCATATGCTGCAGGATTTTCTGCGCATGGGATTCGGGTTGAAACTTTTATGTGACTGGGTAGTTTTCTGGAATCATAAAGTGGAATCAAAAGAGGTTGAGGCATTTCTGCAATATGTAGCAGATTGCTGTTTGGCGAGTTTCCTGAATACGATTACTTCTGTGTGTGTACAATATCTGGGACTGCGGACAGACGGTTCGGGGAGCTTTTCTCGTGAAGGGGACGTTCTTTTGTACAAGTGCGGGCAGCAATCAACTGTGTTTTGCCGGATGGTTTCACAAGAACTCTGTGAGAATTTTCTGCAGGAAACTTTGGAGGCGGAGAGATATGGTAAGACTCAGTCGGATCGTACAGCAGTGCTGCGTGGGACGCATTTGAGTGATTATATCCGTGAATTCCATCATCAGACGGTCTTAGGTTTTCCAAGGGCAAGCCGTATGGTGATTACGCTGCCGGTGTTATACATTATTGTATTTATTCGTTTTATATATAATAACCACACCGTGCGGGGGCAGTCTCTGAAAGCTGTTTTAAAGAAGGCGAAACAGCGGACAAGGCTGGTGGAGAGTATGAAATTATTTAAAGAATGATGCCAGCCTGCCATAAAGCTGCATGAGAGGGTGGCGGACCGGAATCATGTAAATCCAGATATGAGCAAAAAAGAACCAACAGGGGTTATGAGGATAAAGAATTTTTCCCTTTCTCTTTACCCTGGTTATTTTAGCAAAAATTTGTTCTTTGTAGATTGGACCTTCTATTTCTGTTTGGTTATCTCCCACCAGATAATATTCAAAGCAGTCTTCTGTTCGTCTTTGTGTCGGTACAATGCGGCGAATGCGGTGCATCACAAACTGACCGTTTGTTCTCTGAAAAAATACAATATCGCCGATTTTTAACCTGACCGGCGGTTTTGTAAAATAGACGGTATCTCTTTCGTGATATAAAAAAGGAGCCATACTGTTTCCGGTAATAAGCATATGGCATTCCCTGCCCTGTGCAGCGATTTCTTTCAGCAGCTCAAAATATTCCTGGCTATCCATTTGTAAATATGATATCCTTTCTGTTTTTGAATGTAGAATCCTGCCGAGATCCCTAAATTTAGTTATGGTATCTGCAGCATATGATAAAGACAGTCTACGGCTTCCTCTGAAATCGTGCAGTTCAGGTGATATATGGGTATTCCGGTGATGAGGTCTTCCAGTTGGTCAGCTGTCTGCTTAACACTCTGACTGTCCCAGCGGTTGACCGTAATCTGCCCATAGATTTCAGAAAATGCCTGAATGGGAGTTAACCGGCGAATCTGGTTTGTCTCTCCCTGACTGAGCATTACAATTGCACGAACAGGTGTGGTTTGGTTGCGGCAGATTTCAGATGAGCCACATACCGGCCAGCCGTACGCAGACCAGATCGTGCCGCTTTTTCCCAGCAATGCCCGGTCCCCATTAATGATGGAAGCAGAGCGGTATTTGTGCCAGAGTTCTGCCTGTGTCGATTTTCCGACACCGGAGGGCGCAGAAAAAAGAATTGCCTTGTCACGATAGCACAAATATGCACAGTGAAGGATTAAAAAGCCACGAGGGGATATATGGCGTTCAAGTGCAAACAGGGAAGTGAAGGTGGTGTCAAGCCAAAAGGATGTTTCGGGGGTATTATTCAGACCGGAACGAATAAATACCAATGCCTTATGGGGGGATATCTCCTGATAACAGGCGTAATAATCTGCATTTCCACGCAAATACATTTTTCTTGTTTCCAGACCGGCACAATGATACACGGTTAAATCCTCTTTTTGAACCAGCAGTTTTCCCCGAGGTTCCGGCAGCGAATTGGCCTCTGTAATTTCGTAGAAATATTCAGGGTCAGAATCCGGCGTTTCAAAGAGCAGAAAATTTTCCGGAATCTGCAGTGATGCCGGGTATTCTAACTGAAATATGAAATTTCCGATTTGAAATGTTTTAGTCATTTTGATAATTCCCTTTTAATTGCCGGTAACTTTCTATGGCTAAATCACAAAGGTATTCTGATTTTCCCTGATGGCTTCCGCTTTCATACAGTGCGCTGGCTGCGCAGATATGGCAGAGCGGTCTGTATGCACAGGCGGTACAATCGTTACAGAGAGAAATACGTGCCATCTCCTGCCTTAATTGCGTCCAGCCTTCCGAAAAACTGCTGTCAAAAATGGGAACAGAAGGAGAATCCAGCATAACACAGGGACGCATACAGCCCTGCCAGTTAATCGTGAAGGAACAGCTTCCTGCCATACACTGCATAGTATTGTCTGTTGTATCCGGAACAATGTTTTGGCGTTGTTTTACCTGCTTCAAAAGAGATTCGCGGTAAAGACAATATTGTGATTCGTCCATTTCGGCTTTGAGAGATTTATGCCAGATTGCGGCTGCATCTTTTGGGGTAAGCCGGGACTGTATGGGATAATCCGCTTTACGTTCGCGTGTGGCAGGGTACATATAAGAATCCACATGGACCGGCACACGAAGGGATGAACAGATATCCAGAATTTTGTCTATATCCTGCTTATTTGTCTGTATAGCGCTGCAGTTTATTTTTACGTCAACATTGTTCTCACGTAAGAGAAGGATTGCGTTAATTACCTTGTCATAACCGTCAGAATAATGGCAGAGCGTTTTATATGTCTGGTTATTGCTGCCATAAAGAGAAATATTGATACGGCGTGGTTTGTGCGCTCCGAAAAATTGCGCCCATGATTTATCGATCAATGTCCCATTCGTATTAATAGTTAAAATGATACCCAGTTTCTTCAGTTCCAGGTATAAATCCCGGAAATTCGGGTACAGTAAAGGCTCTCCTCCTGTCAGCAGAAGGAACAGGACGCCGGCAGAGCGCATCTGTCCGGCAAGCATAAGCCATTCGTCAATTGTCCGTAATTGTCCGACCTGCTCCATAGCCTCACGGCTGAGGCGTACATAACACATGGAACAGTCCATATTGCACAGTGGCAGGAGTTCAAGACTGCCATTGATGGGAATGCCATTAGAATAGGCATGCTGCAGCAGAGAAAGTTCCATGCTGGAAAAATCAGATAATTCGTTCATGTTTATGTATTGTCCTTTCATTTTGATGATAACACAGCTGTGAAAGTTTTGCTATAAAAAACATAAATTTGTACTTTGCCTCTGTATTGAGTGAATTTGCCACCGGGGCCCTTTATCGGGTGGGGATGATCAGCGTTTGGCCGACCCAGATACGGCTGGGATCGTTGACTGTGTCCTGATTGGCCTCGTAAATCAGGTGCCACAGGGAGCCGCTGCCATACTGCTTCCGGGCGATGCGCCACAGGGAGTCGCCGCGAATGACCACGTAGACGGTGGAGGAGGTGGGCTCGGGCTGCTCCGGCTCAGTCACCTCGGGGGCAATGACGGTAATGCGGCCGGCGGGCCTGGCGTACCGCTCGTCCACAGTGCCCTCCAGCACAGTCGTGATATACTGCATCACGGCCTCGTCCAGCGGCGTGCCGGTGTCCATGACGGTGGCGGTGGAGAAAGCGTAGTAGGTGTCGCCGCCGGCGGCACAGAAGTCATTGGAGACAACGGCATAGGTATCGGTCAAAGAGAACGCGTTGCCGTTGACGGAGTCTATTGTCACCCGGTTGATAGAAGCGGGGGCATGGTAGGTGCTGTTGGGATACAGGTCGCCCTGGGCAAATTCCCTGGTGGCGTCAATCGTGATATTCATACCGCCAATCTGGGGAAACGCGCCGGCGGCGGTGGGCGTGCAGAAGGTAGAAGCTTCCAGTGCCTCCAACAGCTGGGCGCCGGTCACATAGATGATGGCCACGGTATTGTCGAAAGGCAAAACCGCGTTGACACTGTTCTTGCTGATGTCGCCGGCCTCAATGGACGCACGGATGCCGCCGCCGTTGGTTATGGCCACCACATGGGCGTCATCCACCTCAAGGCCGCCGTCCTTAGTGACGTACCACAGCATGGCGTCGGTGATCAGGTCGCCCAGGTTGGTCTCCTCGGTGCGGTTGCCCGGGTCACGGTCGCCGTTGAGGTTGACGGCGGAGGTGGCGAAGGCAGCGCCGTACTCGGCTTTGATCTCGTCCTGGATTTCCCGGGCGCGGGCGGCGATGGCGTCGTCCCCGGCCACGGTGATGTCCTCGGTGGAGATGCTGGCGGTGGTGATGGTTTTGCCGTCCAGAATGACCACGCCGATGTTGGCCAGCTTGGTGCCGGTGGAGGTCAGGCATGTGTCGCCCACCTTGCCGGTGCCTCCGGTGGCTTCCTGAACCTGCTCCAGGGTGGAATGGGAGTGGCCGTCAATGAATACGTCGATGCCGGTCACGTTTTCCAGCAGGTCGATGGAACGGTTGCCCTCCCGGGCAGACTCCTCATCAATGCCCAGATGGCCCAGGCAGATGATGTAGTCACAGTTCTCGGCTTTCAGGGCGTCCACCTCGGCCTGGGCCAGGGTGTACAACTCCTGAGCGCTCACGAATGTCACGCCCGCAATCTTGGCGGGGTGAGCTTTGGTGGCGGTCTCAGGGGTATCCAGGCCGAACACGCCAACCCTGGTTTCACCCGCGGTCAGAACGATGTGATTGCCGAAGACATTGTCGTCCTCGCACTTAATGTTGGCGGCCAGAACGGGGAAATCGGCGGCCTCTGTCAGAGCTTTCAGCTGGGCGTAACCGTAGTCGAACTCGTGGTTGCCGGGTGCGGCTACATCATAGCCCGCCATGTTCATCAGCTCGATGGCGGCAGCGCCCCTGGAGACGCTGACAAAGGTCTCGCCCTGGCTGAAGTCGCCGGCGTCCATGAGCAGGACGTTGGCACCGGCGGCCTCGTACTCCGCCTTCAGCGCGGCAGCTTTGGCGTAGCCCTCGATCGCCCCGTGGACATCGTTGGTGTGCAGGATCACGGTTTTCCCGGCTACGTCTTCCGGCACGGCGGAGATTGTCATGATGCCGTCTTCTGCCTGTGCTGCCATGACAGGAACCGCCATGGTGAAAGTCACTGCCAGGGCCAGGAGCAGTGCAAGGAATTTGCTGCGTTTTTTCATTTGTTTTCTGCCTTTCTGTATGTACTGACGGTCTGTTTTTCACCGTTCTATTATAGAGCAAACGGCGGCCCGTATCAATCATAATACGGTAAATTCTGTAAGATATTTGAAAAGTTAAAGACTTGTTTAGAATTTCTATGCTATGCTTCAGAACATAGAGAAAATAGTGTGAAGAGAGGTATATACTATGTTCTGGAGGATTTTGAAAAAAGACCTGAAACGCAAAAAGACCATGAACATCATTCTGCTGCTGTTTGTCATTTTATGCTCCATGTTTGCAGCAGCGGCAGTGAACAACATCATAGCTGTGACTGGCGGTATTGAGCATTATTTCGATGCGGCGGATGTTCCCGATGTCAGCGTGCTGATGATGTTCAGCGGGGAAAACGATCTTGAGGAAAAGATTGGGGAGCTTGATTCCGTTAAGGAGATAAGGACCGAGCATTGGCTGTGTGTAGCAAGCTCAAAGTATTTCAGGC
>CAMWJV010000174.1 GCA_947174665.1 uncultured Lachnospiraceae bacterium | reverse complement strand
ACCTGAAAAAGGGTGGCAGGATTACCCCGGCTGCTGCGGCCATCGGCACTATGCTGAAGCTGAAGCCGGTGCTGCAGATTCAGGGAGAAAAGCTGGATGCATTCTCCAAGGCGAGAACCGTAAGCCAGGGGAAAAATACCATGATCAGCGCGGTCAGAAACGATATGGAGAACCGTTTCGGCGGTGCGCCCGACCCGGAAAAGCATTGGATTTCCATGGCTTATACCTATGACAGGGAGGCGGGAGAGGCATTTCGCGAGGAAGTGCGAGAGGCATTCCCGGGCTTTGATATCCATATGGATCCTCTTTCCCTGAGCGTTGCCTGCCACATTGGCCCCGGTGCGCTGGCAGTGACCTGTTCCAAAAAGTTAGTGTAGATGATTATAGAATATAGAGGGATTTAATTCCCTCTATATTTTTTTGCTGCGTAAGCCAATCGGCATGATTTGAGCTAAATTGTAACGAATCTGTAACATTTTCACTGTATCTTGTAGTTTTCCTTTTACAAAACACAAAATCTATGATATAATAGGCGTAGAAGAAAAACAAGCGACGCGGAGCGGCATTTGTTTTCCTACGCCTATTAACGAGCAAAGGTCCGATGAAATCGGACAAAGAGCGCGTCAGCGCGGGTTTGCGAGTCTATATGGGAACAGAAGAAAAACAAGCGACGCGGAGCGGCATTTGTTTTTCCTACGCCTATTAACGAGCAAAGGAGCAAAGGTCCGATGAAATCGGACAGAAAGCGCGTCAGCGCGGGTTTGCGAGTCTATAGGGAAAACAGGATATTGGAATAAGGAGTGCTTTCAGATGGCAAAGACAAGCAATTATGGCGCTTCCAGCATTACAGTGCTGGAGGGACTGGAAGCGGTGAGAAAACGTCCCGGCATGTATATCGGCAGCGTTTCCACGAAGGGTCTGAACCACTTGATCTACGAGATTGTTGACAACTCCGTGGATGAGCATCTGGCGGGATTTTGTGATACTATCACAGTAACCCTGGAGGCGGACGGCTCCGCCACGGTGACGGATAACGGAAGGGGTATTCCCGTAGGCATGCACGAAAAGGGCATCAGTGCGGAACGTCTGGTATTCACTACCCTGCATGCCGGAGGCAAATTTGATAATTCAGCTTACAAGACCAGCGGAGGCCTGCATGGAGTAGGTTCCTCGGTGGTCAATGCGTTGTCTACAAGATTGACTGTAACGGTCAAGACAGATGGATGCATATATGAGGACAAATACGAGAGAGGCAACCCGGTGACTGAACTGGTCAACGGGCTTCTTCCTGTCAAAGGAAAGACCAGAGAGTCCGGAACTACTATCAATTTCCTTCCCGATGACACAATCTTTGACAAAACCCGATTTAAGGAGGATGAGGTAAAGAGCCGCCTTCATGAGACGGCGTACCTGAATCCCGATCTGACGATCGTGTTCCATGACATGCGCGGCCAGGAGCCGGAGCATATCACTTTCCATGAGCCGGAAGGCATCACCGGTTTTATCAAGGATATGAACAAAAACCATGAAGCCGTCCATGATGTCATCTATTTTCAGGGTGAGAGCGAGGGTATCTCCGTAGAGGTTGCTTTTCAGTATATCAATGAGTTCCATGAAAATGTGCTGGGCTTCTGCAACAACATTTACAATTCCGAGGGCGGCACCCATCTCACCGGTTTCAAGACCATGTTCACTAATGTCATCAATAACTACGCCAGGGAACTTGGGATATTGAAGGAGAAAGATGTGAACTTTACCGGCGCAGATGTGCGGAACGGTATGACAGCCGTAATCTCCATTAAGCATCCTGACCCGAGATTCGAGGGACAGACCAAGACAAAACTGGACAACCAGGATGCAGCAAAGGTAGTCAGCAAGGTGACGGGCGATGAGATTACCCGCTTTTTTGACAGAAATCTGGAAACTTTAAAAAGTATCATCTCCTGTGCGGAAAAGGCTGCAAAGATACGCAAGACGGAAGAACGAGCCAAGACCAATATGCTGACAAAGCAGAAATTTTCCTTTGACTCCAACGGCAAGCTTGCCAACTGTGAGTCCAGGGATGCCTCCCAGTGCGAAATATTTATTGTTGAGGGAGATTCCGCCGGAGGCAGTGCAAAAATGGCCCGGAACAGAATGTATCAGGCGATTCTGCCCATCCGCGGTAAGATATTGAACGTGGAGAAAGCGAGTATCGACAAGGTTCTGGCAAACGCTGAGATCAAAACTATGATAAATGCCTTTGGATGCGGTTTTTCGGAAGGATATGGCAATGATTTTGATATTTCGAAGCTGCGCTATGACAAAATCATTATCATGGCGGATGCTGATGTGGATGGCGCCCATATTTCAAACCTTCTTCTGACCTTGTTTTATCGTTTTATGCCCCAGCTGATCTTCGAGGGACATGTGTACATTGCCATGCCTCCCCTTTATAAAGCGATGCCTTCCAAAGGAGCGGAAGAATATCTTTATGATGACAAGGCTCTTGAAAAATACAGAAAAACCCACAAGGGACCATTCACCCTGCAGCGGTACAAGGGACTGGGCGAGATGGATGCAGACCAGCTGTGGGAGACCACGCTGAACCCTGAGACCCGCCGCATGAAACTGGTGGAGATAGAGGATGCCCGTCTGGCTTCCGAGATCACGGAGCTGCTCATGGGAACTGAGGTTCCTCCCCGCAAGGCTTTTATTTATGACCACGCAACGGATGCGGAACTGGACTATAACGCTTAAACAGGGATTCTTGAGGTGAAATTTCAGGAAAGGTTATCGAGATAATAAAATGGAAGACAACAGCAGAATCATCAAAACAGAGTACTCTGAGGAGATGCAGAAATCTTTTATCGACTATGCCATGAGCGTTATCATTGCCCGGGCGCTGCCGGATGTGCGGGATGGCTTAAAGCCGGTACAGCGCCGCACCCTCTACGACATGTATGAACTGGGCATTCGTTATGACAGGCCTTACAGGAAGAGCGCAAGGATCGTGGGCGATACAATGGGTAAATACCATCCCCACGGCGACAGTTCCATTTATGATGCACTTGTTGTTATGAGCCAGGATTTTAAGAAAGGCATGCCTCTGATTGACGGACACGGCAACTTCGGCAACATTGAGGGAGATGGTGCCGCGGCTATGCGTTATACAGAAGCCAGACTGCAGAAGGTGACCCAGGAGGCTTTCCTTGCAGATTTGGACAAGGATGTCGTGGACTTCATGCCCAATTTTGATGAGACCGAAAAGGAGCCTATGGTTCTTCCGGCGAAAATACCCAATTTTCTCGTAAACGGCTCGGAGGGAATTGCCGTCGGTATGACCACCAGCACGCCGCCTCACAATCTGGCGGAAGTTATTGATGCCACAAAGGCATATATGCTTGACGAGAATATCAGCACCAGGGAGTTGATGCGCTATATCAAGGGGCCGGATTTTCCCACCGGCGGAATCGTCACCAACAAGGACGAGCTTCTTGAGATCTATGAGACAGGTGTGGGCAAGATCAAGGTTCGGGGCAAGGTTGAGTTCGAAAAGGTAAAGGGCGGAAAGACAAATGTCGTGATCACGGAAATTCCTTATCCCATGATCGGCATGAATATTTCCAAGTTCCTTCAGGATGTGGCCGCTCTTTCCGAGACGAAGAAGACTCTGGATATTGTGGACATTTCCAATCAGTCCTCCAAGGAGGGTATCCGTATTGTCATTGAACTGCGCAAGGATGCCGACCCGGAAAACTTTGTGAACCTCCTGTATAAAAAGACCCGTCTGGAGGATACCTTCGGCGTAAATATGCTTGCCATCTGCAACGGAAGGCCGGAGACCATGGGGCTGAAAGAAGTTCTGAAGGCGAATGTTGACTTCCAGTTTCAGGTCGCAACCAGAAAATACACCAACCTCCTTGCTCATGAGTTGGAGAAGAAGGAAGTGCAGGAGGGGCTGATCAAGGCCTGCAACGTCATTGACTTGATCATTGAGATCCTTCGGGGTTCCAAGGATCGCGCCATGGCAAAGGCATGTCTGACGGAGGGAAACATTGATGGCATCAAATTCAAGTCCAAGGAATCCAAAATCATGGCTACACAGCTTATGTTTACGGAAAAGCAGGCAAATGCCATTCTGGACATGCGGTTGTATAAGCTGATCGGACTTGAAATAGAAGCGCTGATCAACGAGCATGAAGAGACTATGGCGAATATCTACCGCTATGAGGATATTCTTGAGCGCAGAGATTCCATGGCCCAGGTCATCATGAATGAGCTGGATGAATATAAGAAGGCCTACGGGCGGAAACGCAGAACGGCTATTGAAAATGCAGAGGAAGCGGTCTATAAAGAGAAGGAAGTGGAGGAGATGGAGATTGTTTTCCTCATGGATCGTTTCGGCTATGCAAAGACCATAGATATGGCTGCCTATGAGCGTAACAGGGAGGCTGCCGACAATGAGAACCGATTTGTATTTACCTGTAAGAATACCGGAAAGGTGTGTCTCTTTACCAACACGGGACAGCTTCACACCATCAAGGTCATGGATCTTCCCTTCGGTAAGTTCAGGGACAAGGGAACGCCCATTGACAATGTGAGCAACTACAACTCCGAGAAGGAGGATATTGTATATATCACAAGCCAGACAGAGCTGAATCTGCGCCAGGTGGTCTTTGTGACAGCCCACGCCAACTGCAAGCTGGTGGACGGCGGAGAATTTGACGTGTCAAAGCGTACCGTCGCCGCCACAAAGCTGGAGGATGGCGATACCGTGGTGAGTATCATGTCTCTGCTGGAACAGAGGAATATCATCCTGCAGACAAAAGAAGGATTCTTTTTACGGTTTCCCATCGAGGAAATTCCGGAGAAGAAGAAGGGAGCTGTAGGTGTACGCGGCATGAAGCTGGGCGCGAAGGATGCGGTTGAGAGGGTATATTACACCCAGAACGGAATAGAGACGTCTATTGAATATAAGGACAAAAGACTTGTTTTGAACAGCCTGAAGGCGGCAAGAAGAGACACTAAAGGGACAAAGATAAGAGTCTGATCTGTCCTGAGGAGGAACAATACATGCGCGTGATAGCGGGAACTGCCAGAAGCCTGCCGCTGAAGGCTCCTGAGGGACTGGACACCAGACCCACAACGGACAGGATTAAGGAAACTCTTTTTAATATGCTGCAGCCTGACATTCCCGGCGCTGTGTTTGCGGACTTGTTCAGCGGGAGCGGAGCAATCGGCATCGAGGCATTGAGCAGAGGCGCCGAAAAAGCTTATTTTATTGACAATTCCCCCAAAGCTCTTGCCTGTATTCAGCAAAATCTTACATTTACGAAAACAGCGAATCGTGCTATAGTATTAAAGCAGGATGTGTGCAGTGCGTTGAGTGGTATCCGTGAGAAAGAGGTTAATATTATATTTATGGATCCTCCCTATGGCCGCGGATATGAGAAAGATGTTCTGGCATCTCTGCGGAAGATGGATTATGTCACAGAGGATACCCTGATCATTGTGGAGACTTCTCTGGAGACCGATTTCCCTTATCTGGAAGATTTTGGTTTATTCAACAGGAAGTTATATGATTTCACATCTCACTTTGTTTGCTGTTTCCTCCTGACATTTCTCTATTGCTGTCTGGGGTATTGTGAGAAGCACAATGTTTCAGATGATTTTTTTCCCCTCAGTGTTGCTCTCCCCAGTGTTTCACCTTCCTGAGGTTGTGTT
>CAMWJV010000173.1 GCA_947174665.1 uncultured Lachnospiraceae bacterium | reverse complement strand
GAACGCCGGTTTTGCGTGAAGAATCGCACAGGCGAACTTGTTCGCTGTGAGATTCTTTTAAGTACGAAACTTAGAATTTCTTAGGCAGCGTATTTTGATGCCTTAGAAATTCTTTTCGTACTAGTGGCGTGTATATCTGCGCAGCATAGGAATTTTATCATACATTTCCCGCAATGTATAGTCCAATTCTTCTTTTGTTGTATACACAGAAAAGCTGAAACGTATGGTAGATTCCAACAGGAGCTTATCTACGCCGATAGCCTTCAGCGTAGCGGAGGGCTGTGGCTTGCGGGCGGCGCAGGCACTGCCGGCCGAAACGTAGATACCCTTGTCCTCCAGGGCATGGAGCAGTACCTCGCTGCGGACGCCGGGCACGGACACGCTGACAATGTGCGGTGCCGTTCCCTCCCCGTCAGGCTTTTCAGGAAGAAGCCCGTTGATGCGAATGCCCTCTATTCTCCTGACATTTTCTATAAAGTATTTTTTGTGCTGGTACAGGCTGTTCATATCACTCTCATAATGAGCATAGAGAAGCTCTGCCGCCCTGGCCATACCCGCAGCTCCGGGTACATTGTCTGTGCCGGAGCGGAGATTCATCTGCTGCCCGCCGCCATATATGATGGGCTGAAGCTTTACCCTTTCTCCGACATACAGAAGTCCGATCCCCTTGGGTCCGTGAATCTTGTGCCCGCTTGCGGACATCAGATCGATTCCCATTCTCTTCGGATAAATCTTTGCCTTTCCAAAGCCCTGCACTGCATCCACATGAAACAGGGTGTAGGGATTCATCTGCTTGATCATGGCTCCCGCCATCTCTATGGGCTGTATGGAGCCGATTTCATTGTTAATATACATAATGGAAACTAATATCGTATCCGGCGTCATTGCCCTTCTGAGATCCTCCAGGCAAATCTGTCCCCATGCATTCACCGGCAGATAGGTCACACGAAATCCCACCGACTCCAGATAGGCACAGGTTTTTAACACTGCCGGGTGTTCTATCTGTGTGGTGATGATGTGCTTTCCTCTCCGGCTGTTTGCAAAGGCACAGCCTGTCAGCGCCATATTGTCCGATTCCGTTCCCCCTGAGGTAAAAAAGATTTCCTTCTCATTCACCTTCAATATTTTTGCCAGAGTCTCTTTTGCATGGCGAAGATAGTTTTCCGCCTGCATACCCTTTATATGAAGGCTGGATGGATTTCCGTAATCTTCGCACATTATTTTAGTCATCAACTCCGCCACTTCAGGAAACACGCGGGTGGTGGCGGAATTGTCCAAATATACTTCCATGTTACATCTCCTGCTTTCTCTTATCCCTATTATATGCACCGCCGCACCTTTGGTACTTTCTAAGCCTCCAGTACATAACCAATCCAGGCCAGCACCGTCATGCCCGCGGTCTCTGTGCGCAGGATTCTTCTGCCCAGCGTAACCGGCTGTATCCCATTGTCTTCCGCCAGCTGTATTTCCTGTTCCTCAAATCCGCCCTCCGGACCGATAAATATTGCAACACTCTGTCCTTCTTCAATCCCGCTGATGATTTCCCGGGTTTTCTCCATTCCCGACGCCAGCTCATAGGGTATTAACCTGACATCCATGGCTGCCGCCTGCTCCACCGCCCGGCGAAAGCTCATGACCTCGGAAACCTCCGGTATCACTCCTCTCCTGCTCTGCTTTGCCGCAGCCTCCGCAATTCCCTGCCAACGACGGACTTTCGCCGCCGCTTTCCCGTCATCCAGCTTCACCACACAGCGTTTCGCGGACACGGGAATTATCCGGTAAACCCCAAGTTCAACCGCCTTCTGGATGATCAGCTCCATCTTGTCCGCCTTTGGAAGTCCCTGAAACAGATACACCTTCACAGGCAGCTCCGCATTTTCCTCCTTGATAAACCGCAATTCACATAAAACCCTGTCCTCTTCAAAGGAAGCAATACCGCACCGGTACTCCCTGCCGTCCTGCCCGTTACAGACGCTGATCTCCTCTCCTGCCTTCATCCGCAGAACATTTCTGATATGGTTCACGTCGGGGCCCAGGATAATGACACTTTTGTCATTTATATTGATTTGATTCGGTTCCACAAAAAACTTATACATCGCGTCAACCCTTTGATGCTGTGACAGAAACCCACTCGCCCTGACGGGTCACCTCCAGCACTTTAAGGCCGGCAGCTTTTACCGCCTCTGTCACAACCTCCTCCTTATCGCTGATGATCCCGGAGGTAATATAGATGCCGCCGGGTTTCATATGCTTCACCACCACAGGAGTCAGCGGCACCAGAACATCTGCAAGAATATTTGCCACCACAATGTCATAGCAGTCATAGCCGACTCTGTCCTGCACCTCTTTGTCCGTTATAATATTTCCTATCATCATGCTGAAGCGCTCCGGCACAATGCCGTTCGCCTCGCAGTTCTGCTCCACCGCATCCAGAGCACAGGTATCCAGATCCGTTCCAACCGCATGCTTTGCCCCGAACATCAATGCAAGAATGGAAAGGATACCGCTCCCTGTCCCCACATCCAGCAGTTCTGTCTCTTTGGTAACATACTTTTTCAGCTGCCTGATACACAGCTGGGTAGTCTCGTGCATACCGGTGCCAAAAGCAGTACCGGGATCAATGTGAAGCACCGTTTTTGCTTCATCCTCCTGCCCGATTTCCTCCCAGGATGGAATCACAAGTATATCATCAATATAAAACTGGTGAAAATACTGTTTCCAATTGTTGATCCAGTCAATATCTTCCGTCTCATCCACCGTGACAGTGCCCTCTCCGATGTCACAGAACAGTCTCAGATCCTCCAGCTCCTGTTCAACCTTCTTCACAACGGATTCCACATCCGTGGCTTCCCCCTGGACTTCAAGGCTTCCGTCATCCTTCTTCTCCACAAAAAAGCTCAGCCAGGCAATTCCATCGTCAGCAGGCCCATCCGGCAGAATATCAACAAACATCTGCTCCTTCTCCAAGGCAGTCAAGGGCACCTTATCTTCTATCTGTGCCCCTTCAAGCCCGATATCATAAAGCGCGCTGATGATAATGTCCTCTGCGTCCGTAATTGTCTTAATCTTGAATTTGACCCACTTCATAGTATTCCTCCTGCTCCCGAACTAACGGAAAATCTTCAGATGCCCTGGCAAATCTCTCTGCAATCCCCAGTGTCATAAACAAAAGCGGTGTACTCAAAACCTGCTGGAAGCCTGTCAGTGAAACGGTTCCGTACAAAATCAACGCCAGCACTCCGGGCAAAAACTTACGATACCGACCCAGGCCGGAGATAAAAATCCCCAGATAGGAGACCATTCCCGCCACCCCTAAATTCAAAAGATGATTCAGCCACTCATTATGAGCGTTCGCAAAAATGGTTCCTGCCCATCTGCCTTCCAGCGCCGGCAGCTTTCCCCCGGCAAAGGCAGAATAAATATACTCCGCAAAACAGTCCGGCCCTACTCCAAACAGCTTCTGCAGAACATCGTTCTGCCAAAAGGCCTGCAGGGTAATGCTCCACAGCGCTCCTCTTCCGTTTCCCCAGCCTCCATCAAAGGAACCCTTCAGGGCAAAAACCAAACCACCTGCAATTCCCGCCAGAGCAAGGAAAACTACGGCTCCAACAGCAATCCGCCGCAGCGTCTGCTGTTTTCCCCCGACGCGAAGCAGCCTGCCAAGTCCTACATACAATCCTGCTCCCGCAGCTCCCAACAGCCACCAGCCCTGCCAGTCTGCCAGTGCCCTGCAGAAGCCGTCCACCGGTATCGCTTCCCGGGCGCTCTCACCCAACAGCCTGACCGACAATCCGTAGATTGGCAGCAAAATGGATACGCCTGTCCCAAGAGCAACAGTTCCCCTTAAAACACTGCCATCCCAAATCCCCGCAATCATACACACAAAGAGACACACTGCCACCAGTATGATCCCGATATCGCTGCCCTGAATCATGAGCAGCATCAACCCCAAAACGCTTATGATATAGGCGGCCAGCCGCTTCCACCGACTCACGCCCTTTAAATATGCTGCTACCGGAAAGACCAGCGCCACACTGCAATATCCGCAGAACCAGTTAATGTTACCTATGGTGGACAGCATATGGCTGTACTCCCAGTTTTTTATACCGAATCCGTCCATCAGCCCTGACGGATCCTGCCCCAGCCGATGGCATATTCCCAATACAAACACCACAAAAGCAGCCGTCCCTCCCAGCAGGAGAGAATACTGCTTTCCATCATAGCACCTGGAGACAAAGAAATAAATGCCCACAAATATCAACTGGGACAGAGCCCCCATATACCATTCATTATAGCCCAGCCATGCCGTCTCTCTGTAGCGGCTGAACAGGGCGGACAAAACCACCCCTGCACCGTAGCACAACATCCAGACATCCACTGTGGAGAGCCGCCGGTACAGTCCCGGGCTCAACACTGAGATCCGCCTGTTTCCTGCTCTGTCTCCGCATTCAGCTGCATTGCCCGCGCCCGGCTTTTCTCTGCGAAGTACCAGCCTTCGAATACCTTCACAGATACTCGCCGCAAGCCAGACTGCCAGGCAAAACAGAGCCAGATTCCGAAATAAAATGTATTTGGTGTCCCCCAGTTTCCAGTATGTACCGCCTGTATAGAGCGGCAAAGCCGCGGACAACCCGATTATCAAAAGGTGACAAAGCAAGCTTAAAAATTCCATAGTATCTTATTTCCAAAATTTCTTTTTCTTGCCGTCTTTACCGTTGTTATCCTTTGGATCCCCCTTGGAATCACTCTCAGAATCCTGTTTAACGGATGCCTTAGCGGCCGCGTTCAACGTATCTCCGGTCATTTCGTCGAACTGCTTCAGCAGTTCTTTTGCTTCAGGTTTCAGCTTATCGGGAACCTGTACAACCAGCGTCACATAGTGGTCTCCCCTCACATCCCTGTTTCTCCAGGAAGGCACACCCTTACCCCGCAGACGGACTCGGGTGTCCGTCTGAGTTCCGGGCTTCACATCATAGATTACTTTACCGTCAACCGTATCAATCAAAATCTCACCGCCCAGAGCCGCAACTGCAAAGGACATAGGCACTGTAGAATAAATGTCAAAATCCTGTCTCTGGAAGATGGGATGGCGGCCGACGATGACCTCAATGAGCACATCGCCCCTGGGTCCTCCGTTGATACCGGGCTCACCCAGCCCGGGCATTCGCGTGGACTGCCCGTTGTCAATACCCGCAGGAATATCCACGGAGTAGCGCTTTTTCATAGGAATGTATCCCGTTCCCTGACAGTCGACACACTTATCCTTGATAACCTTGCCGGTTCCCTGGCAGTCAGGACAGGTCTGTACATTGCGGACCGTGCCGAAAAAGTTCTGCTTGATAGTGACTACCTGACCCTTACCGCCGCAGGCGGAACAGGTCTGTGCGCTGGTTCCGGGCTTGGCGCCGCTGCCGTTACAGGTCTTACAGGTCTCCTTCACCGTCAGATCGATTTCCTTCTTACAGCCAAATACCGCCTCTTCAAAAGAAATACGCACGCTGGCCCTCAGGTTAGCTCCCTTCATGGGACCGTTGCTCTGGCCCCTGCTCCTGCCGCCGCCGAAGAGGTCGCCGAATATGTCACCGAATATATCACCAAAATCGGCACCGCTGAAGTCGAATCCGCTGAATCCGCCTCCGCCGCCCTCAAATGCCGCATGGCCAAACTGATCATACTGGCGCTTCTTTTCCGGGTCACTCAAAACGGCATAGGCTTCCGAAGCTTCCTTAAACTTCTTTTCGGCCTCCGCATC
>CAMWJV010000172.1 GCA_947174665.1 uncultured Lachnospiraceae bacterium | reverse complement strand
GTGCTGGAGGACGGCCTGGCATCCGATTTTTTTGTAAAGCATCCTGAGCATGGGCAGCAATTGGAGGCACTGCTGGAAGATTTCTCGGGAAAGCGGGTCGAGGTCAGCTTTCAGACTGTCAGCGGGCAGCAGGAATTTGAACAAAATTATGTGGATTTATCCAAACTTGTCCGTATGGATATAGAAATAGAAGAAGATGACGAATAGATTGGAGGATAAAGAGATGGCGAAAAGAGGAGGATTTCCCGGAGGCGGAATGCCGGGGAATATGGCTAATCTGATGAAGCAGGCTCAGAGGATGCAGCGTCAGATGGAGGAGGGCCAGAAGGAACTTGAGACAAAAGAGTTTGTTGCCAAGACCGGCGGCGGAGCAGTGGAAGTGGCTGTAAACGGCAAAAAGGAGTTGCTGCGGCTTGCTTTGTCTGAGGAAATTGTGGATTCTGAGGATATTGAGACGCTGCAGGATGCCATAGTAGCCGCAGTCAACGAGGCCATGCGTCAGGCAGATGAAGCCAGTAACGAACTTATGGGCAAGATGACAGGCGGTCTGGGAGGCATGCCTTTCTGATGGATCTGTACAGCGGATATATCAATAAGTTAATAGAAGAGCTCGGGGCGCTTCCGGGCATAGGCAGTAAGTCTGCCCAGCGGCTGGCTTTTCATTTGATCAACATGCCTCAGGACAGAGTGAAGCGGCTTGCGGACACTATCGTGGAGGCAAAGGCAAATGTGCGGTATTGCAGGGAGTGCTTTACCCTGACGGATAAAGATGTCTGTCCCGTGTGCGCCAATCAGAGGCGCAACCATAAAATGATCATGGTAGTGGAAAATACAAGAGACCTGGCGGCATATGAGAAGACGGGGCGTTATGAGGGCATCTACCACGTGCTGCATGGCGCAATTTCTCCCATGCTGGGTATTGGGCCGGGGGACATCAAACTGAAGGAGCTGATGGAGCGCCTGAGGGGGGATGTTGATGAGGTTATCATAGCTACAAACTCCAGCCTGGAGGGCGAGACAACGGCCATGTATATCAGCAAGATGATCAAGCCTACGGGCATTCGGGTGACAAGAATTGCCAGCGGTGTGCCTGTGGGAGGCGATTTGGAGTACATCGACGAAGTGACGCTGCTTCGGGCCCTGGAGGGGCGAGTGGAATTGTAGGCAGTGACACCATGGCAGCAGAGAATAGTATGCAGATTTGCAGGTTGTGGAAAGGCAGGTTTATGAATATGGCAGTTAAGGTGACAAAGAGTAAGTTTGGAAAATACCCGGATGGCCGGGAGGTGACTCTTTACACGATGGAGAATGACAATGGCATGGCAGTTGCGGTAACGGATTTGGGCGCGGCCATTGTGAAGGTTATTGTACCGGACAAAGAAGGAGACCAGGCGGATGTAGTGCTTGGCTTTGACAAGGCGGAGAGTTATATGGGGAACCCCAGCTTTTTCGGGGTTGTGATAGGACCCAGCGCTAACAGAATAGGCAATGCTGCTTTTCGCATTGATGGCATTACCTATCATGTAGACATAAATGATAATGCAAATAATCTCCACAGCCACATGGATAAGGGATACCACAAGCAGCTTTGGAAAGCGGAGGTGGGTGCGGGAGGAATCACATTTTCCCTGGAAGATACTGACGGAAATCTCGGATTCCCCGGCAATAAGCGTGTTTCCGTGGAATATAGCTTAGGTGAGGACAACAGTCTGCGGCTTCACTATCACGGAGCCAGCGACAGGAATACGATCCTCAACCTGACAAATCACACTTACTTTAATCTGGATGGCCATGACAGCGGCAGGATTGAGGAGCATGAACTGTGGTTGAATGCTTCCCGCTATACCCCGGGGGATGCGGGCTCAATTCCCACAGGCCGGGTGGATGAAGTGTCAGGGACACCCATGGACTTTACGAAACCTAAGAAGGTGGGGCTGTGTATCGGCGATGACTTTGAGCAGCTGCGGTTTGCCGGCGGCTATGATCACAACTGGGTGATCGACGGCTGGAAGGATGACGGGGAACTCCGGCATTTTGCAACTGTAACCGCGCCGAAGAGCGGCAGGATCATGAAGGCTTATACTACGCTTCCGGGAGTGCAGTTCTATGCAGGTAACTTTATTGCGGAGCAGCCGGGAAAGGACGGTGTGACATACGGACCCCGCATGGGCCTGTGTCTGGAAACCCAGTATTTCCCTGATTCTGTCAACAAACCTGAATTTCCTTCCTGTATTTTCGGTGAGGGCAGAGAGTATGATTCGGTGACTGTATACAGGTTTGAGTGAAAAACATTGTCGAATATTTTTTTGTCCGACACGACAAGGTATGCTAAAAACCTCCCACTGTCAATGCTATATTTACGTTACAGTTTACACGTCAGCCTGTTCTGGCTCAAATTTCATGCTTGCATGAAAATTTGAGCTGACAGGTTGACGAGGGGAACGCCATTATATGAGCAAAAGTAGCTGCGGAGCAGCGGTAAAGCACCGCAGGTGCGTTTTGCGAATGGCGTGGTGTGAACTGCAACATATTTACGGTATTGACAGGGGAGGTGTTTTTATGGATTTGCCAAAAAATATTACACAGATAGGTGAGATAAACCGCAGCTGCAAAATTTATGTGGAGGATTATGTTGTTTCCTATATAAAACAGTTGAACGGACATGCCCTCGACAAGGAGCTGGCTGTGGGAATGTATGGAGTGCGCAGAGAGGAAGGCGGGATTACATATCTGTTTTTTTACGGAGCATGCAAATTGAATTTCCTTCAGAGGGAGACTCGTCATTTGTCTCAGGCAGTTTTGCAGGAGGCGGAGAAGACAAGAAAAAAATATTTTGCGGAATATGATTTTCTGGGATACCGCCTGCTGAACGGAGAGATGGTGGAAGGATTCCACGTTTATGAGCAGGGAGTCTGCAGATATGTGGAGGGGTATGCACAATTCTATGAAAAGAACGACAGTATGCTTCGGTTCATGGTGGATGAGAGGCAGGAGGAAGCAACTCCGGAGGAATTTGACCAGGCAAAATATGATATTGTAAAACGCAGACAGGAGGAGCGCAGGCAGAAAGCAGAGGCGCAGGATTCACGCTCGGGAAGACGGGTACGTGACGTGAGAGCCGGTAAAAGGCCTGTGTCCGGGCAGAAGGAGAGCGGGCAGGATACGCGGCTGCGGCAGATGAAAATGACGGCGGCTGCAGTCTTTGTCGTGCTGTGTGGAGCGGGACTGGCATCCATGGGCAGTGAAGGACGGCTGAACGAATTGCGGCAGGCTGCTCAAAATCTGGTGAACGGGATGTCCGAACAGCAGCTTCCGGACGCGCTGGAGGTGTCTAATGGTGAAGTGCAGGTGGGAACCATTGTGGCAGAGGACAAGCTTACGGACGCGATACGGAAGGAAAACGAGGCTGCAGCCTCAGGAACTGCGCAGGAGTCTGTGCCGACACCGGGCGCGGAGTCGCCGAACTCAGACCCCGCATTGACACCGGGGCCTGAGTCCACACCGGCATCGGAAGCGGAGCCGACACCCACACCCACGCCGGAGCCAACACCCACGCCCACGCCGGAGCCGACGCCAACACCTACACCGGAGCCTGTATCCTATACAATCAAGCGAGGGGATACGCTGATCGGAATCTGCATAAGGCAGTACGGCAGTGACCAGAGAGTTGCGGAAATATGTGCCCTGAATAATATCAGCAATCCTGATGACATAAAGATAGGGCAGAAAATTTTGTTACCACAGTAAGGGGGATTATGATATAATACACTCAAAGGAAATTAAATGATGTGGAGGCAGTATGGCAGACATCAAAAGCTACATGAAGGAGAAAAAGAAGCGGGAACGAAATCAGGCGGACTATAAAGAAAAAATCATGAAGCATAAGCTGACTAACGTGTATCGGTTTTTGCTGGTAGCGGCCGCTGCAATTGCTCTGATCGCAGTGATCATAGTACAGTACAGAAGGCATGTTTACACTGATTATGATATTGTGTCCTCCGCTCCGAGAGAGCGTGTTTCCGGTTCCACCGATCTTAGGCTGGGTAATGCTATACTGACTTACAGCAAGGATGGAGCTCACTGTACTGATGCAAAAGGAAATGCGCTATGGAATCAGACCTATGAGTTTCAGGATGTAAGGCTGGCAATGTGCGGAAGTACTGTTGCGATCGCAGAATACAACGGAAGAAGCATTTTTGTTCAGAATGGCGAGAAACAGGTGTCAAAATTTACGACTACCATGCCTATTCGGGACGTGTCGGTTTCCGCCGAGGGCTATGTAACGGCGGTGCTTGAAGGAACGGATGTGACGGTAATCAATACATACAGCCCCGGCGGGGAGATTATTTACGAGGGGGAGGCACGCATGAACAACTCGGGATACCCGGCGGCGATCAGCCTTTCTCCTGACGGAGAGCTGCTGTGCGTATCCTACTGGTATCTGGATGCAGGTGTGGTGAAAACCAATGTGGTATTTTACAACTTTGGGGATGTGGGCGAGAACGTCAGTGATTGTATGGTGGGAATCTTTTTCTATACAGATACGCTGGTGCCTCAGGTACAGTTCATGAACAACAACACTGCCTTTGCCGTGGGTGATAACAGACTGGCCATATACTCCGGAAGCTATGCACCCATGGAAATTGCGGCCTTCATGCTGAATGAGGAAATTAAGTCTGTGTTTTACAGTGACAAGTATATCGGACTGGTATTTCAATCGGAAGACAGTGAAAGGCTGTATCGAATGGACGTGTATGACACGAATGCAGCTATGGTGGGAAGCTTTTACTTTGATATAGAGTACACGGATATTTTCTTCGGACAAAACAATTTCGTGGCATATAACGAGAAAGAGTGTGTGATCATCACTATGGATGGGAATGAAAAATTCAACGGCGAGTTTGACAGGCCGGTGCGGCTTATGCTTCCGGTGGGCAATTCCTATAAATATTTACTGGTAACGGACAGTTCTATTGACACAATTCAAATGAAATAGCAAAAGATAAGGAGAACATGATAAAATGAATCTGAATTTTCTGTTGATTATTGTAGTTATTCTTGCGGTATACAAGGTGGTTGACGGCTATAAAAAGGGTATGGTGAAGGAAATTGTTTCCCTGGTATCCATGGCTGTCCTGTGTGCTGTGGCAGCGCTGATTGCGGGAGGCATCAGCAGTTACAACAGCGGAAGGATATTTAACGTCATTGTTGCGGCGATTCTGCTGATTCTGGTGCTGATAACCCACCAATTATTGAAAGTCGTCTTCTTCTCTGCAAAGCTGGTTTCAAAACTGCCGGTGGTGCACTTTGTGAATAAATTGCTGGGGATGGTATTCGGAGTCTTTGAAGTGGTACTGCTTCTGTGGACAGTGTACACCCTTATTATGATGATGGAGTTGGGAGCTATTGAGCAGATAATTGTGTCCTATACTCAGGAGAGTAAGATGCTGGTCTGGATATATGAGCACAACTATCTGGCATACCTGATTGAACTCCTGCTCTCTAAATTCAGTTTTGTGCCGCTTGCAGGTCTGCAGTAAAATATTGTTACCGGCAGGGTAAATTTTGTAAAAAAATTGTTGACATACTGCAAGAGGTATGGTATCCTTAATAAGCTTTCGCTTGAAGCGAAGCATTTAATGAGGCGAAGCCTCTATTGTTCCTTGACAAACAAACAGTAATGCAACCCTGAAAGATTCCATAAGAGGGCAGCGGGAAGCGAAGAGCTTTCAAACTGCGGTGCTTCGAAAAGAAGCTATTGAGAATTTATTCAGAAAAACAACAGTAATGCCAGAGAGAGAACTGGCAGGACAAACGATTATGGTGAGAGTTTGATCCTGGCTCAGGATGAACGCTGGCGGCGTGCTTAACACATGCAAGTCGAACGGAGTCATGATGAAACCTAGTGATTCATGACTTAGTGGCGGACGGGTGAGTAACGCGTGGGTAACCTGCCGTATACAGGGGGATAACACTTAGAAATAGGTGCTAATACCGCATAAGCGCACAGGA
>CAMWJV010000171.1 GCA_947174665.1 uncultured Lachnospiraceae bacterium | reverse complement strand
AGTACATTGCAGAACTTCAGTGCGAATCCAAGAGCGACTGGGAAGTGTACAGTGTAAGTGTCGGCAAGCCCATCAAGGCTGCACACAACAATACCGAGCTGGAGGGATATGCAGGGATTAAAGGAGGCGGCTGGTCACAGGGTGGTGTTCAGTTGACTGATGAGCAGAAGGCTCTTCTGGTACCCGGCAGTGTAATTACGATCAACTATAGCTGTCCTGACCCCTTGTGGTTTGTTGCAACGGCAACAGATGACAATCCGAACCCTCTCGGAAACTGGCTGCGTGCCGTAAACCAGGATACCTTTGTGGTAGATGGTGCTGTTTCTGCAGACGGAACCTCTGTACAGTACACCTATGAACAGCTGGAGGCATATTTTGGTGAGAATTTCCCTCAGTACATTGCAGAACTTCAGTGCGAATCCAAGAGCGACTGGGAAGTGTACAGTGTGACTGTCGGCATGACAGAATAAGGAGGACAATAAAAAATGAAGAATATTAAAAAATTTATGGCACTGGGACTGGCTACAGCCATGACTCTGTCCATGGCAGCCTGCGGAAATAATGGCACTGGCGACAGTCAGAGCGGCAATCAGGGAAGCCAGGGTAATTCCGGCAATCAAGGCAATCAGGGTAATTCCGGCACTGTTGACACGGATAAGGCTTTCGGCACCGGCGACGGCCACATTGAAATCGGCTCCTGGTGGGTACAGTACTATGACAGCAAAAACGTGGCTGCCGGCGATATGTTTGTTAACCCTGACTGGGAAACTGCCCAGCCTTCGGACAGTGACAGTGAAGATACGGCTAAGCAGAAGGCAATCAACCGGAACGTGGCACAGTTGAAATGGGACAACGTAGCGACTATTGAACAAAATTACGGCGTAACCTTCTCCTGGGAGAACCTGACCTACGAAGGAGTTCAGGATTCCATCAACACTTCCATCATTGCGGGCAGCCCCGACTGTGAAGTTTATCTGGTGGAATCCCAGATGGCAATTCCCGCACAGATGAATGGTCTGGCAGTGGATCTGAAAACTATCCTGCCTGCGGATGACGATCTGTTTACCGACCAGTCCAATATGGGTTATCTGGATCTGGGGGACGGTAAGGCCTGCATTCTGTACCAGAAATCCGGACAGAGCAATGTGGAGGGTACCTATCCCTTAGGCTTCAATATGCAGATGCTGGAGGAAAACAATCTGGAAGACCCCAGAGCTCTCTGGGAGAGGGGCGAGTGGACCTGGGATAAGTTCATTGAGTACTGTCAGGTGTTGACTCAGGACACTGACGGCGACGGACAGGTTGACCAGTACGGCTACTGCGGATATGAAGGTGAGACCTTTGAGCAGCTTCTGATGTCCAACGGCGCAAGCATTGCTTCCGGCACTACGGAGCAGCTTTCTTCTGCGGCTACCGGCGAAGCATTGCAGATGATGTACGATATGTACAACACCTATAAGTCCACAGACGGATACAGCATCTGTTATCCTTATGACTATGAGGGCAACCCTTCCGACAGCATGAGAATTCAGTACTGCCAGGGCAATATCGGATTCTTCCCCATCGCAGTGTGGATTGCAAACGGACAGAACAACTATTCTCCCAACACTGACCAGAATGACTACAGCGCGAAGCATCTGACCTTTGATACCGCTTATGTGCGTTGGCCTGTAGGTTATTCCGGCAACAAGGATACCAACCCCGGAAAGAACGCTGCATCCGGCACCAGCTATTACATCATCGCAGCAGGCAGCCAGAATCCCGGCACCGCATACAATGTGCTGGCTGATTTCTTTAACTGGTATCATGACGACATTTCCGTTAGTGATGACAAGGCAACCCTGAACTGGGTGGATAATGAAAACGCATTTGAGCATGAACTGCAGGATGAGAACTTTAACGTAATGTTCGATTGCGGCGCTCACTCTACAGTTGACTTCTGGAATGCCCTGTCAAAGGATATGTACGGCACCGATGCCGGAAACGGTTTCCAGCTTCTGATGAAGGGTGAGATGACTCCCGCACAGTTCCAGGAAACCTTCAAACAGAAGGTCCAGGATGCTTTGGATTCCACCTATGGTAATTAATTTATTAGCATTTTAAGCAATGGCCGGGGCGGCATTTGCCGCCCTGAAGATAAGCCGTACGAGGGGTATATATTATATGAGCAATATTAAGATGATTTCACCTGCAGTGCCCAATGTGCCCTGGCAGGAAAAGCCCGAAGGGCTTAAGGGAGCGCCGATTTGGAGATATACGGAGAACCCTATTATCGGACGCAATCCCCTGGAGGGCGTAGCACGTATTTTCAACAGTGCGGTGATGCCCTATGAGGGAAAATTTATCGGTGTATTCCGCGGTGAGCAGACCAATGGTATTCCTTACATTTATCTGGGACGGAGCGAGGATGCTATCCACTGGGAGTTTGATCCTGAAAAGATTCCTTTTGTGGATGAGGAAGGCAAGCCCTTTATGCCGATCTACGCCTACGATCCCAGACTGGTGAAGGTGGAGGATACCTATTACATCATCTGGTGTCAGGACTTCTACGGTGCGTCCATCGGTATGGCGAAGACTACGGATTTCAAGACCTTTACCAGGCTGGAAAATCCTTTCCTGCCTTTCAACCGCAACGCGGTTCTGTTCCCCAGAAAGATTAACGGCAACTTTATGCTGCTGAGTCGTCCTTCCGACTCCGGTCATACGCCTTTTGGTGATATATTTGTCAGCGAGAGCCCGGATCTGGTATACTGGGGTAAGCACAGACATGTGATGAGCCGGGGCAATGAGTGGTGGGAGTCCTTAAAGATCGGTGGGGGTGCAGCTCCTATCGAGACTAATGAGGGCTGGCTGCTGTTCTACCACGGCGTCAGCGGAACCTGCAACGGATATGTGTACTCCATCGGAGGCGCTATCCTTGACCTGGAGAATCCTTCCAAGGTTCTGTACCGCTGCGAGAACTTTTTGCTGACTCCTGAGGAGTGGTACGAGGAGAGAGGCTTTGTTCCCAATGTTACCTTCCCCTGTGCCACCATCCATGATTCCGAGAGCGGAAAGATTGCCATTTACTACGGCTGTGCAGACAGCTATGTGGGACTGGCATTTACCACGCTGGAAGAAATCGTTGCATACATTAAGGATCACAGCGTGACCAATGACAACGACAGAGAAATCGGAATGAGATAGGATATTTTTAAGGGGCTGTTGTAAATGAAATAAAATTTGCAGCAGCTCCTTTCTTATTAAGGCCGCCGGAACACATTGCCGGGTATAGGCTGACAATTGCCACAATGTCCTGTAAAAGAATGAACAGGGCAGTGTGGCAGGTGCCGGCCATGCAGGATATCCATAATATGGATGCGTGCAGTGACTGACCAACGCTTGCAGAGAGGAGAAAAAAATGTCAGACGCATTGAATTTCGTCAAAAATATCAAAGTGGGAATCAACATCGGGAACACATTGGATGCAACCAATGCCAGCCTGCCCAGAGACGCGGTACCCAGTGCCTTTGAGACGGCATGGTTCAACCCTGTCATCACGGAGGAACTGGTGGATTCCATGTTGAAATCCGGGTTTAATCTGATTCGGATCCCGGTGTCCTGGAGTAATCATATGGGTCCTGAGCCCGATTTTCTCATTGAAAGGAGCTGGATGGACAGGGTGCAGGAGGTAGTGGATTACGTCTATAAAAGAAATGCCTATATCATCCTGAATCTTCACCATGAGGACTGGAACTACCCTTATTATGACAACAGCGAGGCTGCCTGCAGGAAGATGAAGGCAGTTTGGAGACAGATTTGTGAGCGGTTTGCAGACTATGATGAGCATTTGATCTTTGAAGCCCAGAATGAGCCCCGGAAGATAGGTACGGAACTGGAGTGGAACGGCGGCGACGAGGAAGGCTGGAAGGTCGTTAATATTACCAACCGGGCATTTCTGGAGACGGTGAGAGCAGCAGGCGGGCACAATCCTCATCGCTATCTGATGATTCCCGGATATGCCGCAAACTGCACGGTGGGAATCCGGCATATTGAGGTGCCGGAGGATCCGAAGGTGATGATTTCCGTACATGCCTATGAGCCTTATGAATTTGCGCTGCAGATTCCCGGAAGGAAGACCTGGAATCATGATACAGCGATGATAGATTCGCTTATGCAGAGCCTGAAGGAGCTGTTCATAGACAAGGGCACGCCTGTCATTATCGGTGAGTTCGGAGCTATGAACAAGGAGGGCAATGAGGAAGAGCGGGCGGAATGGGTAAAATATTTCCGGGCCGCTGCCGCCAGGATCGGTGTTCCCTGTGTCTGGTGGGACAACGGATTATTCGAGGGCGAAGGAGAGCTGTTCGGACTGTTTAACAGACATGACGGCTCATGTGCCTACCCGAAGCTGCTTGCGGGACTAGTGTGAAGGAAATCACTAAGCTCAAAAAGGATTTCGCTAAGTGATTTCACGCTCTGCAAAGCAGAGCTTCTTCACACAGAAGAATGCCCGGCGAACAAGTTCGCTTTGAATGGGCATTCTTCCTATGGCAGCTATGAATTTCAGCGAAGAAGGAGAAGAGAAGATGAGCGAGTTGGCAAAACTGGCGGCAGAGGCGAAAGAGCATCTGCTTGGGAAAATTGTTCCTTTCTGGCGAAGCCTGCGGGATGATGAGCGGGGAGGCTGGTATGGTTACATGTCCTATGATTTGAAAACAGACAGGGAGGCGGTGAAAGGCTGTATCCTAAACAGCAGGATTACCTGGTTTTTTTCCAATGTATATCTTTGCTGTAAGGAGGGTCTGATTTCGGGGGAGGATTGCCGGAAATACGGATTTTCTCCGGAGGACTTAAAGGCGGAGGCGGAGCATGGCTATACTTTTCTGAGGAAACACTGTCTGGATAAGAAAAATGGGGGTATCTACTGGTCCCTGTATGCAGACGGTACACCGGAAGATACCACAAAGCACACCTACAACCAGGCGTTCAGTATCTATGCGCTTTCCTCATATTATGAGGCACTTGGAGATGAGGAGGCACTGAAGACTGCCTTTGAGCTGTTTGAACTGATTGAGGAGAAATGTACGGATGAGGTGGGCTATCTGGAAGCCTTCACAGTTGACTTTCAGCCTGAGTCCAACGAGAAGCTGTCAGAGAACGGTGTTATGGCGGCGAAGACCATGAATACGCTGCTCCATGTGTTTGAAGCCTATACGCAGCTCTACAAGGTTTCAGGGGATGAAAAAGTCGGAAAGCGGCTGGAATGGATTCTTGACACCTTTGCAGATAAAATATATAATCCGGAGAGGCATCGTCAGGAGGTGTTTTTTGATGAAAATTACAACTCCATCATAGATCTGCATTCCTACGGACATGACATTGAGACGGCGTGGCTCATTGATCTTGGGGTAGAGGTACTTAAAGCTTCGGATTATGAGAAAAAGCTGACACCCATTACAAAAGACCTGACGGCACAGATTTACAAGGTGGCCTTTGACGGCCATTCACTGGCCAATGAGTGTGAGAGAGGGGTAGTCAATACTCATCGTATCTGGTGGGTTCAGGCAGAGAGTGTGGTAGGTTTTTTAAACGGCTACCGGAAGGACAGCAGCCATGGTGAGTATCTGGACGCGGCGCTGCGGCAGTGGGAATTTATCCTGGAGCATGTGGTTGATCAGCGTTCCGGTTCTGAATGGTTCTGGGAGGTGAATGAGGCGGGAAAGCCCTATCCGGACAGACCCATAGTGGAGCCTTGGAAATGCCCTTATCACAACGGCAGAATGTGCATTGAAATATTGAGGCGGACTTAAGGAAAGCCTTGCTGAGGCAGTTTTGTGATTGGAATCAGGCTGGTTTTTAGAATATAGAATGACGAGATGGAGGCAGGTATGGTACACGAAAAATATTTTGAAATGTTAAAAAGGCAGGAGACGCTGCTTGGAAGAAAAAATGAAAAAGATGCCGCTTTTTACAATGGTATCTATGACCGCTATGTTTATCCTGTTCTGACAAGGGAGCATATTCCTCTGACCTGGCAATATGATCTGAGCAAAGAGAGCAATCCTTATTTTATGGAGCG
>CAMWJV010000170.1 GCA_947174665.1 uncultured Lachnospiraceae bacterium | reverse complement strand
GCTTTCAGCGCTTCTTGTCCGATTTCATCGGACATTTGCTCGTTAATAACCGCAGGTCAGTGCCTGTGTCCGCCCCCGCCGTGGCTTGCGCCGCTTCTGCTGGTGTGGTGTCCTCCTCCGCCGGATGAGCGGCTTCCGCCACCGCTGCTTCCGCTGCTGGTCTCAATTTTTCTCTTCACTACATTCTTGCGGATGAACTCATCCTGCACATTGTTCATCACAGGTTTTCCGCCTGCCACATAGGCATTGGCCGTGGTCGTATCGCGGGCCTTGTTCTTTCCCAGATGGGAAGCGGCATACACTCCTGCAGCGATAAAGGAAATAAATAGCGCCCCAAGATAATAGATTCCGTCAATCTGAAACCTGCTTCCGTCCAGATAGCTGCATACTGTGTCAATATAACGCATATATGCCTTGCAGGGGTCGCTGTCATAATATTTATCCACCGCATACAGCACATTTTCCACCGCTCTGGCGCTGAGGGCATCCTCCACCTTTCCGCTGCTGGACAGCCATTCTCCCCGCTGTCCCTCATAGCGGTTATCGATCAGGATGGAGCCGTCTCCCTCAAAACTCTTATTAAATCCATAACCTTTTTCATCCCAGAAGTCGTCGGCAATGTCTGTCATATTACGCTCCCAGTCAGTGTATCTGCAGCCATACTGCAAAGCTTCCTGGCCTTCCACCGGCTGACTGAAGGTCAGAATAACAAAATCCGCCTTGTATTTTTCCTCTTTCTCTGCAATATACTTCCGCAGCTTCTCCTCCTCCGCATCCGTCAGAATATTTGCGTTGTCATAAACCCGCTCTCCGGGTGCAGAGGTATTGATGCGCCCCGCTCCGTTCCTGAAAAGGCTGACGACTCCCGACCCCAAAGTTACTGCCGCTACAATTCCTACAATGATAAACAGGATACGGAAATGACGGAGATATTGACTGATCGCTTCCTTCTTAAAATTATCGTTCATCTTGATCCTCCTACAGCCATGTCAGCAACAGAGGCAGCATGCACAGCAGCGCCGCCACACAGCCCCATACAGTGCCTGTATATGCCCACATTTTCTTTTTAGAGACAGGCACCTCGCCCACAATTTTACCGGTCTGACCGTTCACATAAAAGGGATATTTCTGGCCGTTGTATGTATACTGGTACTTCCAGACGGGCAGCAGGCCGAAGCATGAACTGTTCCGCATCACCCTTGTATCCTGATTTATGGGACGCACTGAATTGTATCCCGAGTAACTGGCCTTCAGCAGCGCCGCCGCATCATCGCTCATCTTCCTATGTGCCCGGTTCTCCACCGCATCCGCAGGCATATTATACTTTTCCGCATAAAAACCTGACATATACTCAGGATTAAAATCAATGAGCTGGCTGTAATTGTAGGGCTCCATCAGATCCATCACATTGTCCGGCATTGCTTCTGAAGCATCCACCGGAATCTTTTCGAAGCTGATATCCATGTCCCTGCTCACGGCATAATAGGAAGTCTCTGTATACTGAGTGTCACCGCTGGTCCAGGTCCTCACCTTCGTACCCTCCCCCCGGAAGGAGCAATGAGTATCATAGTTGTAGAGCCAGTAAGGCACATAGACTCCCTGCATACTGTTCAGTCTGACCTCTGACAGGAAGTCTGTCGGCGCAAACAGATTCTTTTTGAATTTCTCCCGGATAGACTGTTTGCAGCTCTCTTTCCCCAACTGAAAGGGCAGTATCAGCCTGGGCAGATACTCTCCTTCCACCCTCTCATTCAGTATCAGGTAGCTGTCGCAGTAAGGGCACTGCGTTGCAGAGGTATGCTGCTCCAAAGTAATCTCGCCGCCGCAGTTGGGACAGATTGTCATTTCCGGCGAAGTGCCGTTAGACAGTTCACCACTCTTTTCACTCTCACAGAACGGGCAGAACATGGTATGCTTTTCCGGGCTGTACACCACGTTTCCTCCACAGTTTTTGCATTTAAAGTACATTGTTTATCCCCTCTCGTAAGGTTATTCTCTTATCAGAATAACACATTCTGCCCGTTTGCGCCAGTATCTGTAAATTAATTATATCGCCGGTCTGCAAATCGAACACACATAAAGACACCGAATGCAGGTGCTTTACCTCCTGCATCCGGTGTCTATGCTTTTACTTCTTTATTTACTTATAATTTACGATCTTCCCGAAATCTGCCTTCAGAGAAGCGCCGCCTACCAGTCCGCCGTCAATGTCGGGCTGTGCGAACAGTTCCGCCGCATTTCCTGCATTTACGGAGCCGCCGTACTGAATGCGCACTGCTGCAGCAGTTGCGTCATCGTACATTTCAGCGATGCAGTCACGGATGCCCTTGCACACCTCCTGCGCCTGCTCGGTGGTTGCGGTTTTCCCGGTGCCGATTGCCCAGATGGGTTCATAAGCGATCACAAGTTCTTTCACCTGGTCTGCGGTCACATCCACCAGATCGGATTTAATCTGGAGACGAATCCAGTCCATGGTGACACCCATCTCCCTCTGCTCCAGGGACTCGCCACAGCAAAGAATGGGGGTCAGTCCTGCCTCAATAGCCTTCTTGACCTTCTTATTGAGCAGGACATCATCCTCCTTGAAATAATCTCTTCTCTCGGAGTGGCCGATAATGACATACTTAACGCCCGCGTCCTTCAGCATAGCTGCGGAAATTTCACCGGTGTAAGCACCCTTCTCCTCAAAGTACATATTCTCGGCGCCAACCTCCACATTGGTGCCCTTTACCGCCTCTACTACGGGCACAATGTCGATGGCAGGCACACAGTACACCACATCCGCCTCGTCACTCTTTACCAGATCTTTCAGCTCAGCGCACAATTTCACGGCTTCACTGGGAGTCATATTCATCTTCCAGTTGCCGGCTATAATCTTTCTTCTTGCCATTTTTTCCTGTTCCCTTCTTTCTAAAATTCAAAACAGTTCCCAGCAGGAGTAAGACTGCTCCCGCCACACCCATGACCTGCATGGGTTTCCTGTAAAACCCGACCGCCAGACAACTTCCCGCTCCCATGCCCACACTATAGACAACGGGCACTTTCGCATTTTCAGAATAGTCTGCATTTACATGAGTAATAACGCTCTGATACTCTGTTCCATCCCATTCATGATAGTATCGGATGACCGTGTGCCCTGCCTCAGCGCGCACAACCTCACCCTCTGTCACTGCCACCATCCCGGCAAAAGTCAGAGTCTTTGCCTCAGAAGCATTCAGCCCGGCCACTATCCGCCGGGAAGCAGCCAAATACAGCATATAGGCAGTACACAAGAGGCACATGGCAAGACCCGCCACCCGCAAAATACACGAAACCTTACCTGCCATGGTCCTCCTCACCTTTCCCAAATCCGGACAGTTGTTTACAGTCGGTTATCATAGGTCTGATCCGCTATGGATTATGTTACCAGCGGCTCATATTCCGCTCTATCTTTTCCGTATAGGCTTTCTTTAACTCCTCTGCCGAAATCCCATAACACAGCAGAACGTCATTGTAATACATCAGGACATCCGCCAGTTCCTCTATAAGATGCGTTCTGAGTGCGGTATCTTCAACAGATTTCTGACCGCCGTTTTTCTTGACAATGTCAATGACCTCGCCAATCTCGCCGACCATCCACAGCAGCTGGTTCTTGCCGATCTCCGGGCCGAGCGGTTCCCATCTGTCTTTATACCTCTCCTGCAGCTTCCGCTGCAGTTCCAGCATCTCGTTTACTGTAAAGTCCTCCATAACCGTCAATCCTTTCAAGAAGAATGCCGCCTATTTATCATCTGCTGCCGCGACACCGGGAAGCACCTTGCCCTCCAGGAACTCCAGGGATGCACCGCCGCCGGTGGAGATGTGACTCATCTTGTCTCCGAAGCCAAGCTGGTTCACTGCAGCTGCGGAATCACCGCCGCCGATGATAGTGGTAGCGTCAGTCTCAGCCAGCGCCTTGGCAACCGCGATAGTGCCTGCTGCCAGAGTAGGATTCTCGAACACGCCCATAGGTCCGTTCCACACTACGGTCTTTGCTGACTTTACGGCATCCGCAAAAAGAGCCTGGGTCTTAGGGCCGATATCCAGTCCTTCCATATCGGAGGGAATCTTGTCGGAATCCACATAGGAAACCTCCACAGGTCCGTCGATAGGATTGGGGAAGCCTGCAGCGATGGTGGTGTCAACGGGCAGAAGAAGCTTCTTTCCAAGTTTCTGAGCCTTATCCATCATCTCCTTGCAGTAATCAATCTTCTCGTCATCCACCAGGGAATTACCCACTTCCATGCCCTGAGCCTTCAGGAAGGTGTAAGCCATACCGCCGCCGATGATCAGGGTATCGCACTTCTCCAGCAGGTTGGAGATAACGTTCAGCTTGTCTGCAACCTTTGCGCCTCCCAGAATAGCCACGAAGGGTCTCACGGGACTCTCCACCGCATTGCCCAGGAAATTGATTTCCTTCTGCATCAGATAGCCTACCACATTCTCGCCGCCTTTTGCGGTGATGCACTTGGTAACCCCCTCCACGGAAGCGTGTGCTCTGTGAGAGGAACCGAAAGCGTCACATACATATAAATCAGCCAGGTCAGCAAGCTCTCTGGAGAACTGCTCGCCGTTCTTTGTCTCTTCCGTGCCGCGGAAACGGGTATTCTGGAGCAGAACCACATCTCCCTCATTCATTGCTTCCACAGCCTTAGTTGCAGCCTCGCCGGTAACATTGTAATCTGCTACGAACACAACCTCTTTGCCCAGCTTCTCGGACAGTCTCTTTGCCACGGGAGCCAGAGATTCCTTCTCGTTGGGGCCTTCCTTTACCTTGCCCAGGTGGGAGCAGAGAATTACCTTGCCGCCGTCATTTATCAGCTTCTGGATGGTAGGCAGAGCCGCCACAATCCTGGTCTCGTCAGTAATCTCGCCGTTCTTCAAAGGCACATTAAAATCGCACCTCACCAGAACTCTTTTTCCCTTTGCATTAATGTCATCAACGGATTTCTTGTTCAATCCCATTTTCTTAACCTCCATTATCATTTTCTTTAACTAAAAAACAAGGGCCCGGTCCAAAGACCGGACCCTAAAGGTCTAGTTTAGCCCAGCTCGCTGAAATACTTGATGGTACGAACCATCTGAGAGGTGTAGCTGTTCTCGTTGTCATACCAGGAAACAACCTGCACCTGAGTATTGCCGTCCTCCATGGGAGCTACCATGGTCTGGGTTGCATCAAACAGGGAGCCATAGGTCATGCCGATTACGTCGGAGGATACGATTTCATCAGTGTTGTATCCGTAGGACTCGGTCTGAGCTGCCTTCATAGCGTCATTAATCTGCTCCTTTGTAACCTTGCCCTTCACAACCGCTACCAGAATGGTGGTAGAACCGGTGGGGGTAGGAACACGCTGAGCGGATCCGATAAGCTTGCCGTTCAGTTCAGGGATAACCAGGCCGATTGCCTTTGCAGCACCGGTGGAGTTGGGAACGATGTTCTGAGCGCCTGCACGGCTTCTTCTCTTGTCGCCCTTCCTCTGAGGTCCATCAAGGATCATCTGGTCGCCGGTGTAAGCATGAACAGTGGTCATGATACCGGACTGGATAGGTGCCAGATCATTCAGTGCCTTTGCCATGGGTGCAAGACAGTTGGTGGTACAGGAAGCAGCGGAGATAACGGTATCTTCGGGCTTCAGTGTCTCATGGTTTACATTGTATACGATGGTAGGAAGGTCATTTCCTGCGGGAGCAGAGATAACAACCTTGCGGGCACCGGCATTGATGTGAGCCATGGACTTCTCCTTGGAGGTATAGAAACCGGTACACTCCAGAACAACGTCTACCTTCAGCTCACCCCAGGGAAGCTTGGAAGCGTCTGCCTCCTTGTAGATGGTAATCTTCTTGCCGTTTACAGTGATGGAATCCTCACCGGCCTCAACCTTGTCGGCATACTTGTATCTGCCCTGAGCGGTATCATACTTCAGCAGATGTGCCAGCATTTCGGGGCTTGTCAGATCGTTGATAGCCACTACCTCGTATCCCTCTGCATCAAACATCTGTCTGAATGCCAGACGGCCAATACGGCCAAAACCATTGATTGCTACTC
>CAMWJV010000169.1 GCA_947174665.1 uncultured Lachnospiraceae bacterium | reverse complement strand
CTGATGATGCCTCACAGAGTTTGCAAGGCTTGTGGTTCTTATAACAAGAAGCAGGTTGTAAGTGTTGATTAAGGCACTCATGAAATGATGAATCAAAAAAACAGTCGGTGATAAAAATCGCCGGCTGTTTTTAGTTCGCCTGTCGGAGACATATCTCTATTTTGTCTTTGCAAGAATCTCTTCAATATTATACACAAGATCCAGATTATAATTGTCATACATGCGGAAGTAGTTGGCAATGATACGTTCAGCAATCATATGCCCGTTTTCCTGGTTGCTGTCGATCATGATAACTACCTGCTGGGAACTGCTGTAGCGGGAGGTGACATCCCCCTTCCGCAGGGAACCTACAATACAGCGTTCCAGAATGCTCATGGCTTCGTCCAGGTCGCTGATTTCCAGTGTGCCATGAATATTTTCAGTAATGGAAAACAGAATGATCTGAGCATCCTTTTTATTTCGGCTTAAGCTTCGCGCAATCAGGCGGTATATTTTTTCAAAATTGCTGTAATCCACAGAGTAGGCACCCAGCGCGGGAGCTTCTTCTGTCAGGCGGCTTTTTAACTGCGCTATATCAATCTGAAAACCCTTATTTTGGCTTTCGTTGAAGGCGCCTGAATCACGTTGTAAAATCCTGTAGGAGTTTTTGCCGTTGTTTTTAACGTAGTAAAGAGCCTTATCGCATTGCTGAAGCAGATATTTGCATCGCTCCAGCGGGTTTTTGGATCCGGAGATTCCAATGGAGACCGAAAGCATATGATCTGTATCAATATCGGAAATTGCTTTCTGAAAGCCTGTAAGGATGGAATTGGCTGTGCTTTCGATCCATTGCTCTGTTCGTTCATTCGGGAAAAACACGGCAAATTCATCTCCGCTGATGCGGCATGTAAGAGAATCCGCTTCAATATGGGCCCGAATCGTGTCTGCCAGACGGCAGATAATATGATCCCCGGCAATATGTCCGTAATTTTTGTTGACATACAGAAAATTATCTACATCCATTAAAAACATGACGCCGCGGTTCAGGTGATTATCCAGATATGCATTTACCTGGTTTTCAAAGGACCTGCGAATGAGAAAGCCGGTCAGGGAATCCACATCCTTTACCCTGCTGATATCGTTTTCCGTTTGCTTACAAACCTCTACGATGAAAGCATCCGTTTCGTTTTCTTTTTTCTGTTCTTCGTCCTCTTCAAATTCAAATTGGGGAGAGTCCGTAAATTCAAAGCCGTCTTGCAGGATTTCCAGCATAACGTCGGTCAAATATGGGTCGAACTGTGTACCGCGTCCTTTTTTCAATTCATTTACAGCATAATCTTGAACCTGAGCCTTCTCGTAAATTCGATTGGAGGTAATGGCGTCATAGGCGTCGGCAATTCCGATAATTCTTGCGACATAGGGAATATCGTCACCTTTTAATCCAAAGGGATAGCCCTTGCCGTCATAGCGCTCATGATGATATTTTGCACCATCGCATATTTGGGGAACCATTGTGATGGGACGCAGAATATTGGCACCCATGGTGGTATGGCTGCGTATCAGACGGTATTCTTCATCCGTCAGTTTGACCGGTTTATTCAGGATGGTGTCGGGAATGCCGATCTTGCCGATATCGTGCATGAGCGCGGTATAATACAGGTTCATGCAGTCCTGTTTGGACCAGGAAAGTTTTTTCGCCAGTGCGAGACTGTATTGGGCAACGCGAACCGAATGCCCTTTGGTATAACGGTCTTTTGCGTCTACCGCATATGTAATCGTGGTGATGGACTGGATAAAAATTTTCTGAAGCTCATCAGTATTTGCCTCTACCATCTGCTCCAAATGCTTATGAAGCTCGTCCAACTCCAGAATACGGGCGATGCGGCACTGCATGACCAGAGGAGCGAAGGGCTTTGTGATATAATCCATGGCGCCCATTTCAAGCCCCATGACCTCGCTTTCCTGTTTCGTGTCCGCAGTCAGAAAGATGACGGGGATTTTCTTTAATTCGGAGCTGTCACGCATACGCCGGAAGACAGTGTATCCGTCCATCTGCGGCATATTAATATCCAAAAGGACAAGATCAGGGGGCGTAAGGCGCATTTGCTCCAGCGCCTGCGGGCCGTTTTCAAACAGGGAAACCCTGTAAGAGCCGATCAAAACACTTTCGGCATATTTTAATATCGTTTTGGAATCATCAATAATATAGATAAGTTTTTTATCCATAAGGCCCCCTGGTTGTTATAATTGGATATCATGCCTATATATCTATTATTATATAGCAATCAGATTTTTTTTCAATCCCAACTTTCTACTTGCTTTTTATAAATCTATCTATTATAGTTAGATAAGGTATGGATTCTTCTTTGGAGGGGGATGATAACCATGGCGGAAATGGTAAATGTGGCGGTGGACGCTATGGGCGGGGACAATGCCCCGCTGGAGATTGTCAAAGGTGCAGTGGAAGCCATAAATGAGGATAAGCGTGTAAAGGTGTTTCTGGTGGGCAGAGAGCCCATCATCAGGGAAGAACTGAAAAAATATACATACAACGAGGAACAGCTGGAAGTTGTACACGCAGAGGAAGTGATCGAGACCGGCGAGCCGCCGGTTATGGCAATTCGCAGGAAGAAGGAATCTTCCATTGTGAAGGCAATGTATCTGGTGAAGGAAGGACAGTGTGATGCTTTCGTGTCCGCAGGCAGTACCGGTGCGGTACTGGTGGGCGGGCAGGTCATTGTGGGCCGCATCAAGGGAGTGGAGAGACCGCCCCTTGCACCGATCATTCCCAATGCGGGCGGTGTCAGTCTTCTGCTGGACTGTGGTGCAAATGTGGATGCCAGACCTTCGCAGCTGCTGCAGTTTGCGAAGATGGGCAGTATTTATATGGAGAGTGTCCTTGGAGTTAAAAATCCGAAGGTTGGCCTTGTAAATATCGGAGTGGAAGAGGAGAAGGGCAATGCCCTGACAAAGGAAACTTACCCTCTTCTTCAGAACTGTCCCGAGATAAACTTCGTGGGAAATGTAGAGGCAAGGGATATTCCGGCCGGTGTGGCGGATGTGCTTGTCTGTGAGGCTTTCGCGGGAAATATTGTGTTAAAGATGCTGGAGGGAGTCAGCGGCGTACTGGTAAAGAAGATAAAAGAGGGCATGATGAGCAGCCTGCGCAGCAAAATTGGTGCTCTTCTTGTAAAGCCGGCGCTGAAACAGACACTGAAAGCGTTCAGTACGGAGGAGTACGGCGGAGCGCCTCTGCTTGGACTGAACGGCCTTGTGGTAAAGACCCACGGGAGCAGTAAAGCCATTGAAATTCGTCATTCTATCCTGCAGTGCATTGCATTTAAGGAGCAGAATATCAACGAAAAAATAAAGGAACAGATTGTTCTGGAAGATTAAAGGAAAGAAGGAAACAGTATGGAATTTGAAAAGCTGAAAAAAGTAATTGCGGAAGTTCTGAATGTGGATCCTGACGAAATCACCATGGAGACAACTTTTCTGGATGACCTTGGTGCGGATTCCCTGGATGTGTTTCAGATTGTGATGGGGATTGAGGAGGAGTTTGACATTGAAATCCCTGCGGACAAGGCTGAAAAAATTACAACTGTTGAGGAAGCGGTAGAGTTAATCAAAGGCGCTTTAAATTGATCAGTCAAATTGATTTCAACAGGAGCAGTACGTGTCAGCGGACTGCTCTTTGTTATGCACAGGGCCGTATGTGGAATTTTGCTGCTATGCAGCATGCGGCCCGCGCAGCGAGCAGGTGAAAGTCTTCCCTGCTCGATTGAAAGGGGACTTAAAATGCTGGAAGGCTATACCATAAAGAATCTGGAGGAGCGGATAGGATATCGGTTTCGTGATATTTCCCTGTTAAAACGGGCAGTGACCCACAGCTCCTTCACAAACGAGCAGAAAATTAACCGGACAGGGGACTATGAGAGGCTGGAATTTCTGGGGGATGCGGTGTTGGAGCTGGCGTCCAGTGAATTTCTGTTTCATGAGTATCCGGAGGTGCCGGAGGGCGAGCTGACAAAGCTGAGGGCGTCCATGGTCTGTGAACCGGCGCTTGCCCTTTGTGCAAGAGACCTGGAACTGGGGAAATTTATCCGGCTTGGCCGGGGCGAGGAGAATACGGGAGGCAGAGAGCGCGACAGCATTATCTCCGATGTTATGGAGGCGGTCACGGGAGCTATCTATATCGACGGAGGTATGGAGCAGGCAAGGGCATTTATCAACAGGTTCATTCTGTCGGATCTGGAGGACAAGCAGCTCTTTTATGACAGTAAGAGCAATCTGCAGGAGTTGATCCAGGGAAAGCTGAGAAAGCAGTTTTGGTATGAACTTCTGGAGGAGAGCGGACCGGAGCATAATAAGACTTTCAGAGTCTCCGTACATATGGAGGACGAGGTCCTGGGCGAGGGCGAAGGAAGGACAAAGAAGGCGGCGGAGCAACAGGCAGCATACAGCGCACTGCTGCTTTTGAGGGATAGAGGATATGTATTTAAAAAGCATTGAAGTACAAGGGTTTAAGTCATTTGCAAATAAAATAGTGTTTCAGTTTCATAACGGTATAACAGGCATTGTGGGGCCGAACGGGAGCGGCAAGAGCAACGTTGCCGATGCGGTCCGGTGGGTGTTGGGAGAACAGCGCGTCAAGCAGCTTCGCGGTGCAAGCATGCAGGATGTTATTTTCTCGGGCACGGAAAACAGGAAGCCTTTAAGCTATGCCTATGTTGCCATAACGCTTGACAACGGGGATCATCAGCTTGCCATAGACTTTGATGAGGTTACGGTGGCAAGGCGTATTTATCGTTCCGGAGAAAGTGAATATCTGATCAACGGAAGCCCCTGCCGGCTGAAAGATGTCAACGAGCTGTTTTACGACACCGGTATCGGCAAGGAGGGCTACTCCATCATCGGGCAGGGCCAGATTGACAAAATCTTAAGCGGCAGGCCGGAGGAAAGACGTGAGCTTTTTGACGAGGCTGCGGGAATCGTAAAGTTTAAGCGCCGCAAGGCGGCGGCACAGGCCAAGCTGGAAAATGAAAAGCAGAACCTGGTCCGTGTCAGTGACATTCTCTCAGAACTGGAGAAGCAGGTGGAGCCTCTGGAGAGGCAGTCCGAAGTGGCAAAGGTCTATCTGCGCAGGAAGGAAGAACTGAAAACGCTGGATGTGAACGTGTTCCTGCTGGAAAACGGGCGGCTCAAAGAGCAGGTGCAGCAGGTGGAGGAGAAGTATAATCTTGCCAGCGGTGAACTCTCTGATATTACCGGGAAATATGAGGGTATCAGGGAAGAGTATGAGCGTGTTCAGGCGGAGCTTGAGAGTTTGGAAGAGACCATTGAACAGGCCAGAAGTACGCTGACCGATACCGGGCTGATGCGGGGAAAACTGGAAGGCGAGATGAATGTCCTGAAGGAGCAGATTAATTCCGCAATGGGCAGCGAGGCGCATCTGACAAACCGGCGCACTGCGCTGGAGGAAGAAATCAGTCTCAAGGAGAAGGACAAGGAAGGTATTCTTACTGAAAAAAATGAGACAGACAGCCAGGTTCGGGAGATCATAGCTACAGCGGAAGCAGAGAAAACCAAGCTGGATGAGATACAGGAAAAAATTACAGAGCTGAACAATGCAATCGAGACGGGCAAGAATACCATCATCGGTGAGCTGAATCAGAGGGCCACGATCAAGTCCAGAATGGGGCGCTTTGACACCATGATGGAACAGGTTAATATCCGTAGGGCGGAGTTGAATTCCCGGCTTCTGCGGGCAAAATCCGATGAGGCTGCCAGGGAGGAGAGCCTGAAAAAGCTGGAGTCCGAGTTTGAGGCGGTGACGGAAGCCCTGAGGGAGATGAACGAGCAGGAGGTCGCAGTGGAACTGGCGCTTGGAGACATCAGGGAGGAACTGTCCAAAAAGGATGCGAAGCTTCGGGAGACGCAGAGCGCATACCACATGGAGAAATCCAAGCTGGAGGCGTTGTCCAATCTGACTGAGCGCTATGAGGGCTATGGCGGCAGCGTCAAAAAAGTCATGGAGCAGAAGGAGAAAAATCCCGGTATCATCGGCGTTGTGGCAGACATCATCAAGGTGGAGAAGAAATATGAAACTGCTATTGAGACGG
>CAMWJV010000168.1 GCA_947174665.1 uncultured Lachnospiraceae bacterium | reverse complement strand
CAATGTAGCAAGACCTTTCTTCGCACCCTTTGCCTCCATCTCGTGAAGCAGGGTTACAAGAATACGTGCTCCGGAAGCGCCTACCGGGTGGCCCAGTGCGATCGCACCGCCGTTCGGGTTAAGCTGCTTATCTACATCGATGCCAAGCTCCTTACCTACTGCCACGGACTGTGCTGCAAACGCCTCGTTTGCCTCGATGATATCGAAGTCTTCGATCTTGTAGCCGGCCTTCGCCATAACCTTCTTGGTAGCGGGAACAGGACCGATACCCATAACCTCAGGCCTGCAGCCTGCAAGTGCGCCTGCAACGAAGGTTGCCATCGGCTTTACGCCCAGTTCCTGCGCCTTCTCCTCGCTCATCACGACGATTGCAGCTGCACCGTCGTTGATGCCGGAAGCGTTACCTGCGGTCACGAAACCATCGGGATTGATGGTACGCAGCTTCTGCAGTCCCTCAATGGTAGATCCCGGTCTCGGGCCTTCATCCACCTTGAACTCAACCATCTCTTTTTTCTTCTTCACCATGACGGGCACGATCTCTTTGTCGAAAGCGCCGCTCTTCTGAGCAGCTTCTGCCTTTAACTGGCTCTTCAATGCAAACTCGTCCAGTTCTTCGCGGGTAAGTCCCCACTCTCTGCAGATATTGTCCGCAGTCATGATCATATGATAATTGTTGAAGGCATCCCAGAGAGCATCATTCACCATGGTATCCACCAAAGTACCGTTGTTCATTCTGTAACCGTAACGGCCCTGCATCACAGCATAGGGAGCCATGGACATATTCTCCATACCGCCCGCTACTACGATATCGGCGTCGCCTGCCTGAATCATCTGCGCCGCCATGTTCACGCAGTTAAGACCGGAGCCGCAGACCACGTTGATGGTGACTGCCGGAACCTCATTGGGGATTCCCGCATGGATGGATGCCTGACGAGCTACGTTCTGTCCCAGTCCTGCCTGGATAACGCATCCCATATACACCTGATCGACCTGCTCAGGCTTCACGCCCGCTCTGTTAAGAGCCTCCTTGATCACTGTCGCGCCAAGCTGTGCTGCAGGCGTAGTGCTCAGTCCTCCGCCCATCGTGCCGATCGCGGTACGGCAGGCGCCTGCCAAAACTACTTTTTTTGCCATCTTTTTCTCCTCCATCTTTATGTTTTTTGTTGAAAGCCTTTTTAGCAAGGCTTGTGACCGATTGCTATTTCCTGTTATTGTCCATCGTTTTCATTGTATCATAGCGACTGCGGTTTTGCAATCCACTTTCCACCGCCGGATCCAGCATTTCGGTGGTACGCCGCCATTCTCTGGTCTCCCCTACCTTCTCCACCTCGCTTCGGTTTTTGTAGAGAAACTTGGAAAGCTCGTAGCAGTCCACCCAGATCTCGTTGTTTCCCTCCTTCTGGGACTCGTCGAAGATCAGTTGCAGTCCCCAGTGCAGATGTACGGTCTTGATGTTGTTCACATTCTCCTTCGTGCTGTAGCCGGTGTGCCCCATGTAGCCGATCACATCACCCGCCGTTACCACACTGCCCTCTTTCAGTCCCTCCGCGTAAGGATAATTCTGGCGCAGATGGGCGTAATAGTAGTAGCGTTTTCCGTCAAAACTTCGGATGCCGATGCGCCAGCCCCCGTACTGGTTCCAGCCGAGAGCCTCCACATATCCGGACTCCACCGCGATGATGGGTGTGCCGATCTGAATAAAAAATTGAACCACTACATCTTGTACCGCGATTGCCGACATGACACAACCAAATACATTTAGGTGAATTTTTTTCACTAAATGTATTGTTTTTTTTCCCTTTTCGGTTATAATGACAATAACAAAAAAATTATATATATAATAATATTTATAAAGATATTAATATATAATTAATAATATAATACTATATTATATATCTATATGATTATTTTATATATCTATATAATTATTGTATTTTATTACACAAGAAAAATCAAAAAAGATTTTGCCGATGTATTATTGGAGGTGATACGTATGGCAACTAAAAGCATCTTAAAGGACATAAAAATAAGAGATAAACAACTTGCCCATACATTTGTTGCTGCTTTGAGCAAAGCTGAGAATAGTAAGTACAAACCAACACCACTGACAAGGGAATGTAACGAACTTACAGGAGATAAGATCAAAGAATTCTTTGGTAAAAACATATGATATGGAACAAAAGTTTGTCAAAACACATTTTGTAGAAATGAATCTATGTAATATGATCGACCAACTGGGAGAGGATGCAACAAAAGACATTCTCTCTTCTTTTTCGTGCCCGATAAATAAAGATATAGAAAATTTTATAAAGGAAAAAGCTATTGAATTTTCAAAAAGAACTACTGCAAAAACGCATTTGGTTTTCTGGGAAACAGAAGATAAAGAATACATAGAGTTCGTCGGATATTATACTATTACATCCAAAGTTATTTCAGTAGATAGAACAATATTAAGCAATACAGAAGCCAAAAAACTCAAGAGTCAGGGTGTCTATGATGAAATCAAGCAGGAATATACTATATCAGCTCCGTTAATTGCCCAATTGGGGAAAAATTTTTCTAACGGAAACGACACATTAATATCAGGTGCTGATTTACTTCAACTGGCAGTCAACAAAATTCGTAAAATCCAAAATGAAATCGGCGGAAGATTTATGTATCTCGAATGCGAAGATAACGAAAAATTATTATCATTTTATAAACAACACAATTTCAAAATATTCGGAAAGCGAACGTTGGACAGGGATGAAACAGATGTCAATGGAGAATACCTGATCCAGTTATTCGCAATGTTTTGATAGTACACAATATCCAAAAAGCGGCAGGATAACCCTACCGCCCTTTCTTTTCACTGTAAAGCCGCCCACGTCTTGGCTCCGGCGATTCCATCTACCACGAGCCCGTGATCCGCTTGGAACGCCTTGATCGCCTCCAACGTCTTCTGTCCAAAGATGCCGTCGATTGCTCCGACACAATAGCCCTTTGCCTTGAGACGTTGCTGGAGGTAGGTTACATCCGCTCCTCTGCTTCCTTTTTTAAGTATGCTTCTTGCTGTGCCGGCTTTCTCTGCACCGCTTCCCTTTGCAGAACCTCCTGACAAGAACAGTTCCCTCTCTGCCTGACGCCGCTTTGTGAGTCCTGCCAACACTTTCCCACCTGCCTTATTGTAAAGAAGCATCTTCTCCGCAATCACAGTCTTTGACCTGGTACCGTTGGCCGTGAGCTTGTCGATGCTGCCTAAGTTATATGCGAAGGAAATCATTGCGTCGAACTCGTTCTGTGTCCAGCGATATGTACCGGCATACTTCTCCACCGTTTTCTCGTACTTCTCCAGATCCGCTCGTAGATACACTTCGGCCTGCGCCTGGGATATCCTCTGGCCTTCCGCCACGCCTCCTGTGTGCCCATAGCCAATCGTCAAGACACCTGCAGGGCACTTATATGCCGTCAGATGGCAACCCTCAAACTTTTTTATCAGGTCTATACCTGCTTGTCCTGTTTTCATATCATCCTCCTCAAAATATCATGCTCTCTTCTTTTATCTGCTGCCGTACAGGATCCATGGCGCTTCCGCATCTTGCAGTCAGCGCCATGGATAGAAACAAAGCAAACAGAATCAAGACGATAACCGCTAATATGTTCTCAATTTGTTGTTTCATATCGCTTATGTCCCGAAGATTTTGGTGCCGATGTTATTTTTATCCTGCATCTTCATGGACTTCACAGCCGCTTCGATCAATGTATCCAGCTGCTCTGCAGAAATGTCAATATTCTTCTTAATCAGCATATTATGGAGCAGATCCACCACAATTGCTTTCCGCTCGGGTCCCGTCTTGGCATTATAAACCTGCTGCGCCATTAATACCGCATCTTTGACCCATGCCCTGATCTCATCCATCTGTTTCGACCCAATCTGGACCTTGATCCAGGGAATCAAATATCTGCTCACTAACAACACTGCCAGCATAACAATCACTTTTAAGATCTCCATCATCATTTCACTTATAATCCTCTTCCTCCATTTCTACCGGTTGCACCGGTGCAACTTCATCCTCTTTGTAACTCTGCCCGTTCCTTCCGAACCTGTATTTCCTTTGATTCTCTGCTTTTGCCTTCCACACGATCAGCGCTGTATGTATGCCAAGCTCACCGTATGCCCACTGGGGAATATTACTCAGCGGCGATAGATCCGTCAATCCAAGCACCCCACCAAGCGCGGTTATGATCAGGATGGCAGCAACGATCAGTTGGACCGCGCAGAAGTTGTAGAAGTATAGCTTGTCCGTGTAGCCACGATTTTTGAGCAGCCTTCTCATTGACCCACCGCTTTCTTTATATCCTCTTCCAAATCTTTAATCCTGTGATTAGCCACCAGAATCTTCTCTTCCTGAATCTCTGTTCGCTTTTCCAGCTCATATGTGCGTTCGATCACATTATTGTGCTTTTCCACGCGCTTAGTAAGCTCCGAGAGTTGGTATTTTACCATTTCAATCTCTCCGCGTATCTTGTTTGTCGAATCATCCTGATTTTGGATAATCTCTTGCAGGTGTGCCGTCAGATTTTCCTGCTGCTTCTCTTTCTCCTGTGCCAGCGTATTTTTATCTCGTTTTCTCTGATAGTGGTTGTTGATCAGACATACGATTAAAGTCGCTGTTGCAGAAATAATAGCTGTAATTATTTGCACCATCCTATCATCACCCCCTCTCACTCCAGCCATAGTTCTTCAATGTATAAATCAACATTCACGTTATCTATAACAATGTAAAACTCTTCAATGCCATCGGGAATATCAATATAAACCGTTCCACTCATAAGCATCTTTGTATCTGGATATAAAACTATATTACTTGTCAGAAATGTATTTCCATTTTCTACCGGGATCCAATCATTTCCAGATTTATAAATTTCTGATGTGTCTCTTAGTAGAAAATTTGTAAATCGTGTGGCATTAGTGGAATTATTACCATTAGCCAGAATTGTCATGCCAACTCGCTTAAACCCTACTGCCTGTATCAGATCGGATGTCAACACCTGCCTGTAAAAAAGATGTATATAAATCCATCCATCCGTTTTTTTGGAACTTATAGTTCCGTGAATAGTCATGCTGTGACCGTTCATTTCTTCGCCAGATTTATATATGTAATATAATTCCCCAGATCCGCTACCGCTTATAGCCGCTATCCGATCGGGGATGTCCTGATGACTAATCAGCGCTGTTGTGCCGTCTTTTTCCCTGATTGCATCACAAATTCCTGTGAAGAGATCGCTTACTGTCTCATACATCAAGATTCACCCCCTAATATGCTTTCTATCAGCTCCTGTGATGAAGCAGTATGAATCGTCCCGTCATCATCAATAATGATTGTCGTGCCGTCCACTCTTACCCCGCCGATGCTGCTTTCGGTCGCCATAGGCACCTCGGTAAAATATCCGCTGTCATTCGTGAGCTGACTCGTATGTGTAGGAATGTCGCTTGCAAACGCATAATTCCCTATCTTCTGAAATCTCATATTGCACCAGTCACGTATCGCCTGTATAATACCTTCCACTATGCCACCTCCTCATCTGTAGCATTAAGGATCGCCATTGTTTCGTCATATGTAAGTGACTCGATCTCGATTTTATCTGTTTCAAGTGGCTGTAAGCCTGTGCCGTCCCACCAATAATCCGGTGTCCCGGTTTCTACTATATAAATGTTCTGGCCTATTTTGAGTGTTTCCTGTTTTCCTTCAATCGAAAGCCATTCATCCAGCTCTTCTTTTGTGTCAAAGACTTTCGCGATAGAACCGCCCTTCGCAATGACCTCCATGTTGTCTATAGCAGATTTTAAGCTGTTAAGTGACACACCTGCGCCGTTTATTACATCCCCGGCATACACCGCGTTTCCCGAATAATCTAAGGTATGTATGTTTTTCCTGTCATCTTCCGATGATCCCCACCCTACTATGTGAACGCAGTCCCCGCGCGGAACATTGTATTTTCCCTGAACATGTTGGGCTTGACCAACAGCGTTTGTATACCATCCTTCTACATGCGAATATGGAGCATTTACCTGAGTTTGATACCCTTCTGCATGCGAATATGGAGCATTTACCTGAGTTTGATACCCTTCTGCATGCGAATATGG
>CAMWJV010000167.1 GCA_947174665.1 uncultured Lachnospiraceae bacterium | reverse complement strand
CAAAGTGCTGGCCGGGATTCTGCCCTATGAAGGCGGGGAGATGTATGTGAACGGTAATCCCTCATCTCAATAGGGGCATCTTTAATGGGAACAGTATCGGATCAACCGTGTCAGCTTTATTTCGCAGAATTATGATATTCTGCCCGGATGCTCCGTGCTGGAAAATGTAGTAAGCGCCCTGATCCTTGCGGGAATCGAAAAAGGGAAAGCTGTTTCCGAGGCAGAAGATATACTGAAACAGGTGGAACTTTCGGACCAGAAGAAGAGGAAGGCGGCCAAGCTGTCCAGCGGGCAGAAGCAGAGATTATCCATTGCAAGGGCTCTGGCGAAGCCTGCCCCAATTCTCATTGCGGATGAACCCACCGGCAACCTGGATGGCGAAAACAGTGAAAAGATAATTCGAATGCTGGCTGCCGCGGCAAAGGAGCGGCTGGTCATCATGATCACTCATGACTATGATGAGGTAGAGGAGCTGGTCTCACGGCACATTACTGTCCGGGACGGCGTAATTGATTCGGACGCCGTGATGCGCCCGGCAGAAGGAAATGTTTCCCACGGTTCACCGGAAAAAAAGATATTTAAAAATCTGAGCTGGTATATAACAGGTCTTCAGGCGGCTTCCCGTCCTGTATGGTCTGCTATTATGCTGCTCTTTTTTATGCTGACTGCCGTTTCCCTGTTTGTTTTCCTGGGGACTTTTACGGTGAATCTGGATGACAGTTCCACACGATATTATGACGATTCGGTCTTTGCCGATGGCAGTAAAGATCGTATTGTGGTGGCAAAAAGTGATCTGTCGGAGATGACATCGGAGGAGCTGGAGAGACTTCTTGAGGTACCGTATGTGTCAAGTGCCGAAAGATACGGTTTTCTGTCCGATATCCAATATCACTATCGTGAAAATATTGACTATCAACTTCATTATATAGCGGAAACCGATCAGAACGGAAATCCTACAGGGTTTGTCAGGAGAGAGCTTACCCTGGAGGACAGTGACCTGTTTTTGGAGACTATTCCCTGCCTTCCGCAGGGAAGCAGTTTCCTGACTGCGGGAAGACTTCCGGAAAACATGTATGAGGTAGTAGCTGCCGGTGACGAAAGCCTGATCGGTACCACATTTCCTGTCTATATCCGTGACCGGAAGAACTGGCAGGTGGATGCGTATATTCTGTTTGATGCTACAGTGGTGGGTGTTACGGACATGGCCGGTCCCCTCTATTTTGACCGGCAGCTGGGCCGTGTTCTGATCGAAGAATATGCCGGAAATCAGAATATCATAGCGCCGGATTATACACTGTCGGATAATACACGGCTTAAATTTTCCGCGTCTATGTACAATTCTGTTTTTAATAGCATTGTGCAGCAGATCAGACAGTTAACGGGTGGCCTTGATTACGTCAAGGCAGAGGAAAGATTACATGAGACAGAATTTCATTTTCCGGTTTACGGTGATCCCGATGCGGAGATTGTGCTGAAGCCCGATGTGGGTATGCATGCTTCAACTCTTGCAAATTATATTCTGACTGCTCCTGAAGTCTTTGAGAAGATTGTTGCTGATGATATCTATGGGAATGTCCTGTCGCTGACTATTTCCGATTATGCCTATACGGATCGGGTTCTGGAAGCGGTTCAGAGCCTTGGATATCACGCAGTATCTCCTTACAGGCTCGGGACGACGAGGCAGGATGAGACTCTTGCTGCGGAACGTCTTCAGACACTGAAAATCTGTATTCTGGCGGCGCTGGCAGTATTCCTTCTGCAAGTGCTGGCTCTTCGCGCCATGTTCGGTATGGAGATCGGAGAATATAAACTCCTGGCGAATCTGGGACTGCGGCGCCGTACGGCAATATGGTCTGTGGTCTGGCAGATGCTCGTGTTCACCGGATGCGGTCAGCTTCTGGCATCTGCAGTCATATCCTGCGCCTGCTATATGGGGGTGGAGCGGGTTCACAATATCGTAAAATATCTGCCGGTTCCTTATATTGTAATGTTTATGCTGGTTCACCTGGCAGCCGGGCTGCTGGCCTCCCTGTGGGTTCAGGCTGCCGTGGACAGGCAGGTCTATCCCCTGAATCTGCAGAATTCGGACTTGGAAATGGACGATGAGGAGGCTTAAATTATGATAGAGATACAAAGCCTGAACAAGACATATGACCGCAGGAGCCGCAATGCGAATCATGTATTGCGGGATGTCACACTGACGCTTCCGGACACGGGGTTTATCTGTATTGTGGGAGCGTCCGGCTGTGGGAAAACCAGTCTGCTGAACGCGGTGGGCGGCCTGGATACCTTTGACAGCGGGACGATCTCCACCCGGGATGTATCTGTGTCCAGATCCGGGACGCGAAAATACGAACAGGAGAGAAACCGCAGTTTCAGCTATATTTTTCAAAACTATTACCTTTTGACTGACCACAGTGTGGCATATAATGTTTATCTTGGTCTGCATTCACTGGCGCTTTCACATAAAGAAAAGCTGGCAAGGGTGAAGGAGGCCCTGGAGGCCGTAAACATGACCCGTTTCTCCCGGCGGATCGCGGGAGAACTGTCCGGCGGACAGCAGCAGCGGGTGGCCATAGCAAGAGCGCTGGCCAGACGCCCCAGAGTAATTTTCGCTGACGAGCCTACCGGAAACCTGGACGAGGAAAACACGCTCAATATCTGTACACTTTTGCGCAGGATCTCGAAGACCAGCCTTGTAGTCATGGTAACTCATGAGGAACACATTGCACGCTTTTTTGCGGACAGAATTATTACAATCAAAGAAGGGACTGTGTCGGAGGACAGCACCGGCTGGAAACGGGAAAATCTTGCGGCGAGCACCGGAAACACGCTTTATGCCGAAGAATATCAGACCACACGGTTTCAGTCCGATGACATCAGTATTCGTGTGCTGACAGAGGAAGGCGCTGCGCCTGCCGCTTTGACCATAGCGGTTCTGAAAGACAGGGTCATTATCAAAACAGATGACAGCCGCACGTTAAGCTGTTCGAAGAACAGCGAGCCTCCGACACTTGCGGAAGGGAAAGCGCCCATTATGAAACTGGAAGACCTGGATGACACTGTTTCTCATGTGGAACCGGACGCTCCCGGAAAAGCCGGGGCAGGGTTTACGTTTCGTATGATGCTGCAGGAGGCGGGAAGGCTTATACGACAGAAGGGATTTCAGCGCGGAAGCATTCGTTTTTTTCTGATGGTGATGACGGTTCTTACCGTATGGCTTACGGGGGATTACATTACCGTATCTTCCGTTGACCCGAGAGATTTTATCAAAAGCGATTCGCATATTTTGGATTTGCGGGTAGAGAGGGGAGAAGATCTGGATCCGCTGAAGTACAGGAACGTGATGCTGCTGATGCCGGGTGTTATAGATAAAATGAGAGACCGGGGTGTGGATTTTGACCTGATTCCTTATGTGACTGCAACCAATGCCGGTTTTACCCTGAATGCCGTACCACAACTGTCCCGGATTTCCGTGAAATTTCAGGCGTTCAGCTATGCTCCTGCGGAGAGGATTGACGAGGAGACGCTGATTTACGGAAGAATGCCTGAGAACAGTGAAGAGATTGTGATTGACCGCTGGGTTCTGGAGTATGTCATGAAGCAGGACGGTATTCTGCAGAACAGCCTTGGAAGCATACAGCAGTTTTTGGGAATGCAGATAGATTTTTTTAAGAAAAATTATTCACCCACCGTCACAGGTATCTGTGACTGCGGCGATCCGACTATATATCTTCCTTTGTCGGTGCTTGTGTCTCTGGGAGACAGAGGAACGGAAATCATTCCCTTTTCGGAATTTCAGAGCAGGTATCCGGGACTGTATGAAGGGGATCCGCTGGAGGCCGGGGAGTGTATCGTGATTACCAATAATGCCGGACCGGTTTACGCAAATAAGGTGGGATCCGATTTTCGTACCAACAGTAACTTAACCTTTAAAATCAAGGCGGCCATAAAGGCAGATACCTATGCAAGTATTGTAGTGGCGGATGACAGTCTGGAGGAATTTGTGTTTAGCATGTGCAGCGCGGATTATTGCATTTATGCCGCTGATAAGCCGGCTGCAAAGAGGATTATCACCGAGATTCTGGACGGGGAATATGGGGGGCTAATCCAGTATAAATTGAGGGATCAGAACGGTGATGCATGGAAGGTATACAGGGAGGCAGCTTCTTTGAAAGCGGATGCCAGGACTGTTATCACGGTTACGGTTATTGTGCTGTTGATGGTCATGCTGTACCTGATTCAGCGTTCCAGCGTGCAGCACCGTATAGGAATGATGGCGGTATATCGGTTGCTGGGTCTGCCAAATCGGAAGCTGGCAGCTGTTTTCTCCATTGAGAGTTTTATGCTTTCACTGGAAAGCGTATTACCTGCAGCGGCAGTGACGTGGGCAGTGGTGGCAGTGCTGAATCTCCTGACAGATTTGGGCTTCCATATGATCCTTCCCTGGCAGGCAGCGGCGGGGGTGGGCCTTCTGGTTATTGCATATTATCTCCTGATCTCCATTCTGCCTGTTGTCTGGCTGCTGAGGCTGCCGCCGGCCAGACTGGCAGCCAAATACGATTTGTAAAAAATATATTGAAATTGCATGTACAGTATGTTACAATTGAAAGCGCTTGGCATTAGGAGGTGTAAAATGGGAGCATTGAGAATTGCTTTGACAGTTATTTTCATATTAGTTTGTGTGGCATTGGTTGTGTTGGTGCTGATGCAGGAGGGCAAGTCGGCAGGCTTAGGTTCTATCAGCGGAGCGGCTGAGACCTATTGGGGAAAGAACAAGGGACGCTCCATGGAAGGGCGGCTGGTACGGTTTACCAAGATTCTTGCCGTATTGTTTATGCTGCTTGCGATAATACTGAACTTAAATATTTATTAAGTTGAGGCTGAGCTGCTTAGGAACACTTCTGTGATGACCACAGAAGTGTTTTTGCGTTAAAGTTCTGCCATGCAGAATTGATTGCGCAATTTGTACGTGGGAGCTTGCTCACTAAGGACAAATTGTGTAATCAATTCTATAGGGCGAACGCCCGGCATGAAATAAATTGCCGGCTGGTTTGTTTAACAGTTGGTGAAAATGTTTATTCCGGTCATACAATAGAAAGCATGCTTTCTATTGTCTAGATTTATGAATGGCATGGCAGAATTGATTGCGCAACCTTTATTCGGAGAGAACTATGGACAGTGATAACAAAACAAGAGAAAAACGGAAAAAGATAATATGTGACCTTGTGAATGACCCGATTTATGTTCCCATGAAAGAGAAGGAACTGGCAATGCTTCTCCAGGTTGCGAAGGAAGACAGGGAGGAGTTCCGTGTGGTTTTGCAGGAGCTTCTCGCGGAGGGCCGGCTGATGCTGACCATCAAGGGCAAGTATATGAAATCCAACGGCAGGGTGCTCACAGGAACCTTTGTGAGTAATTCCAAGGGCTTTGGTTTTGTGGAGATTGAAGGGCGGGAAGAAGACTTATTTATCCCGGAAGATAAGACGGGAGGTGCCTTTCACAAGGATACAGTACAGGTAGCCCTGCTTCCGGAAAAGTCCGGCAGAAGGCAGGAGGCACAGGTGCTGAAGATCCTTGCCCGGGGCATGACGCAGATTGTGGGAACCTATGAGCGCACCAGAGAGAATTACGGTTTTGTTATTCCGGACAATTCCAGACTTGCTCAGGACATTTTTGTCCCCAAGGAACACTCCAAAGGAGCAGTCAGCGGACACAAGGTAGTGGCGGAAATTACGGATTACGGGACGGGCGGTCGCAGTCCCGAGGCAAAAATAGTGGAGATTCTGGGGCATATAAACGACCCGGGAGTGGATATTATGTCTATTGCCAGAGGTTTTGAACTGCCGATGGAATTTCCGGAGAAGGTTTTAAACCAGGCTGAACGGGTATCCCATGAGGTATCAGAGGCGGACCGGGCAGGCAGGCGGGATCTGCGGGATGTGGTCATGGTCACCATTGACGGCGAGGACGCCAAGGATCTGGATGATGCAGTCAGCGTTTCCTTTGACGGTGAAAAGTATCACCTGGGAGTACACATTGCGGATGTGACTAATTATGTTCAGGAAAATTCCGCCCTTGACAGGGAGGCATTAAAACGGGGCACCAGCGTCTATCTGGTGGACAGGGTGATTCCCATGCTGCCGCATACTCTTTCCAAC
>CAMWJV010000166.1 GCA_947174665.1 uncultured Lachnospiraceae bacterium | reverse complement strand
GACACCGATAAAATCCACTCCGTCTATTTGTTCGTCAATCATTCTATTAACAGCCTTATTACCTGCGCCGCCGACACCGACAACAATTATCTTGGCCGCAGATTCAGCATCATTAGTCTTAATCTCAAGCAAAGGTATACCCTCCTTTTAACATATTAACTCATATAGTCTATCATATAATTATTTTTTCATTTTAGCAACCATTTTCTGAAAAAGTTTAATTACTGCGCATCTTCCGGTTTAAAAATATACCGCCCGCCGTTTTCAATGTATGTTTCCATCTGAAGCGTGCCGCTGCGGCCCTGTAAACTGGGCAAAAGTTCCGGCAGAAGCATAAGCTTGTCTCCGATCGTATTCATATCATTTCCGAACGCCACCTTCACATCGCCGAAACAGGCTGTTATCTCTCCGCTTTCACCAAAATAGAGCTTGTCCGCTCTCAGCTCATACTTGTTCAGAAGCCTTGTGATATTCAGAATATTGTTGAAGACACTCCTGTCTTCCACCGGCAGTTCCTGTCCCACTACCATATAACCGAAGTCAAGCCCCATGATCTGGGGCACTCCCGCAGTACGCACGCCGGAACTTTCCACCACATAACCGTCCTTGTCAAAGTACATATAGGTATCCATAAACTTCACATATCCCGTAAGTACTTTTTCGTAGACAATAATCTTAATAGTATCCGGTGCCAGTACCTTGACATCCATCACATCCACAAAGGGCACATCCTTCACTCCCTTGTTCCGGTATTTCAGGGAGAGGTACAGGGAGTTGTTTCCGAAAGCGCCTTTCATGACGATTTCCTTTATTTCCTCCTCCGTATAATGCACGTTTCCTTCAACATACACCTGCTGCACCGTGTATGTTTTTATAACATAATATCCGGCTCCCCATACCACCGCCGCAAGAATGATGAATACCAGTATGATAATACCGGCCTTCTTCCTTTTAAACACTTATGATCCTCGCTCCTAACTCCCTGAAATCTCTGCAGATATTTTCATATCCGCGGTATATATACAGACATCCCGAAACACAGGTCTTTCCCTGCGCCATCAGTCCGGCCACCGCCAGCGCGGCTCCGCCCCGCAGTTCCTTTGCCTCCGTTTCAGCCCCGTGCAGCGCCGGAACTCCTCTGACCAGCACCCTTGTCTCCTCCATCTGTTCGATACATGCACCCATTTTGCGAAGCTCTTCTACTATCCGGAATCGGTTCTCAAAAATCTTTTCTTCAATTATGGTGTCTCCTTCTCCCATAGTCTCCACTGCAAGCGCCACGGACTGAAGATCCGTCGGAAATCCGGGATAGGTTGCAGTCTCAATGCATTCCACGCTCTTTGGCCGGTCCGGTCCCTGCACATAAATGCCCTTCTCGGAAAAATAAAACTTTCCGCCCATGCGCTCCGCCAGTTTTATCACAGCCTCCAATTCATCCCCCGGCGCTCTCTCCAAAAAAATACTTCCGCCGGTTCCGATACAGGCAAGCAGATAGGTTCCCGCTACAATACGATCCGCAGGCACCTCAAAATCCGTGCCGTAAAGAGTCCGTCCGCCTCTGATGACAAGACGGCTGCTTCCGATTCCTTCTATACATGCCCCACAGTGCTGCAGATATCGGCACAATGCCGCTATCTCCGGCTCCATAGCCGCACCTTCCAAAATCGTATCTCCCTCCGCCATGACACCGGCAAGGATGATATTTTCCGTAGCTCCCACACTGGGCTTGGGCAATGTGATTTCCGCCCCGTGAAGCCGGTCTGCCGAAGCCTTCAGCATGCCTGCCTCTTCCCGAAACTCCACTCCCATCTGCTCAAACGCGGCAATATGCAGATCAATAGGCCGGGAGCCGATAACACAGCCCCCCGGATGCTCCATTACCACCTCACTGCACCTGCCAAGCATAGCCCCGAGCAGACACAGCGATGATCGCATTCCCCTCACCGCCTCAGAGCACATCTCCCCCCGCTTCACCTGTGAGGAGTCCACCAAAATACCGTTCTCCTGCCAGTTCACAGTACACCCCAGACTTTCCAGCAGACTTGCCATGGCATAAACATCCGTAATCCTGGGACAATTCTTTATATAAGAACATTCACCTGTAAGCAGCGTCGCCGCCAGAATCGGAAGCGTCGCATTTTTGGAACCCTGGATACAAACTTCTCCCTGCAGGGCGACACCGCCCCATATGTGAATAGAATCCATATTCCTTAAGCCTCAAATAAGATTACTATATCCTATGAGGCGGGGCATGTCTTAGTTCCCTATAACTCTTTCAGCTGTATCCTCTTTGCCACGCTTAAGACCAGACCGATCTCTATCAGCAGGAACATGACGGAGGAACCTCCGTAGCTGATAAAGGGCAGTGAAATTCCCGTGTTGGGGATCGTGTTTGTCACAACGGCAATATTTAAAATAGACTGTATGGCAATGTGGCCCATGACCCCCACCACCAGCATGGCTCCGAATAAGTCTGTGGCGTTGTTGGCAATCACCATCATCCTCCACAGCAGCATAATAAACATCAATATCACGGCAATTGCCCCAAACAGGCCCAGTTCCTCACAGATAATGGAGAAGATCATATCGTTCTGGGCTTCCGGCAGGAAGCTCAGCTTCTGCATACTCTGCCCAAGCCCCTTCCCCAGGATGCCGCCGCTTCCGATGGCATACAGAGCCTGGATGGTCTGAAAGCCTTTGCCCTGTGCCTGGCTCTCCGGGTCAAGCCATGCCACGATACGCTCACTTCGGAATGCCATCTGCTCGCCGGATGCGTAGGCGGATACGATCACAAACACAACCACAGCTACCAGTACTGCCCCCGTCACTCCCATGATGACAAATTTTTTATAATCCGGGCTGGCCACAAACACCATCAAAACCGAAATCCCCAGAATAATAATGGCGGAACTTAAGTTCTTCGTAATGACGTAGACTTCCAGCACTACCGGCATAGGCACCAGCACCATGATGATAAATCCCTTCATGGTACGGACACTTTTCCCCATCTTGCACACCAACACCGCCAGAAACAGGATCATTCCCAGCTTTGCCACCTCCGCAGGCTGCAGGTTCAAACCGATTCCCGGAATCTTGATCCACCGCCTTGCGCCGTGGGATTCCACTCCCAGCGGAGTCTTCACCAGCGGTACAAGCGCCATGGACACCAGATATCCCAGAAGCGCAAATCTCTCCCAGAAGTGATAGGGGATATTCGCTACAACAATCATCATGACAAGACCTATGATGACTGCCAGAAGCTGCTTCTTCAGGTAATACGCCGCATCCTTAAAATCCTGAAAGGCTTCATAGGAGCTGGCGGAATAAATCATCACCAGTCCGAAACCCAGAAGGAAAAGTACAATAAACAGAAGGCTGTAGTCAAAAAAATATTCAGGTTCTTCTTTTTTTCTCCTCTTTGCAATTTTCTGTGTTGCCATAGACACTCCTTATAGCTGCTTAAGCCAGTCCTCTGACATATTCCTTAAAGAGCTCTCCTCTGACCTCGTAGTTGGGGAACATCCCCCAGCTGGCACAGGCCGGTGACAAAAGCACCGCATCCCCTTCTTCCGCAAGCCGGGTACAGAGTTCCAGACACTCCTGATAGCTTTCCGCAAAATGAATCCTGTCAAATCCATGCTTTCTCGCACACTCTGCAATCTTCTCCCTGGTCTGACCTATGAGCACCAGCCACTTTACTTTGCCGTCAAAGCTCTCAATCCACTCATCATACTCGTTCTCTTTGTCATATCCTCCGCCGATGAGAATCGTTGGCCTGCTCATGGCCCTGATTCCCTGAATGGCCGCGTCCGGATTCGTTCCTTTGGAGTCATTGTAATAGTCAACGCCGCCCTTTGTGGCCACAAACTCAATCCTGTGCTCCACCGCGTGAAAACTTCTGATAACCTTTATGACGCATTCCTCGGGCGTCCCCATACCATCAGCCATAGCCAGCGCCGCCATCACGTTTTCTACATTACAGAGGCCCACCAGGTTCATGTCTTTGTGAATGTCCAGTATCTCCCGGGAGCTTCCTCCCGCACTTTTCACAATCTTATCCCCACGCAGCCAGTAGCCTTCCTCCAGCTCCCTTGCGGAGGAGAACCAGACCACTCTGGCGGGGCATCTCTTTCCGAATTCCCTGGTATACTCATTTTCATAGTTTAGCACACAGACATCTTCTTTTGTCTGGTTCCGGGTAATGTTTTCCTTCGCCGCCACATATGCCTCCATGGTGTGATGACGGTTCAGATGATCCGGCGTAATGTTCAGAATGGCAGAGACCGCCGGGTGAAAATCGCAGATAGTCTCCAGCTGGAAGGAACTGATCTCCCCCACCGTCACCGTATCCGCTTTCGTCTTCAGGCACTCGGAGGTGTAGGCATTTCCGATATTACCCACCACAAAGACATTCTCCTCTCCCAGCCACTCCTTCATAATCTCACCCAGAAGCGTGGTGGTTGTGGTCTTGCCGTTGGTTCCTGTGACAGCGGCGACCCTTCCCTTCTCCTCCTGGTATCCCAGTTCAATCTCACCCATGATCTTCGCGCCCCGCTCCCGCAGGCTCTGCACCAGCGGAATGTCCGCGGGCACCCCGGGGCTTAAGACAACGTTCTGCGCCGTCTCCAGCACCTCATCCGGCAGTTTTCCCGCAATGCAGACAGCCCTGCTGTCCGCGGGAAGCTTCCCCCGTATCTCTTCGGCTGTCAGCGTCTCGCTGCTGTCATACAGCGTCACGTTCTTTCCCATATGCTCCAGAAGCTTTACCGAACCGACTCCGCTGATGCCGGATCCTATGACAAGATAATTTTCCATAATTTACAGTTTCCTTTTCCGGTTTTATACTTTATTGTCTCAGCCCTATCAGCGCCACCAGGCACATCAGCGCCGTTACAATAGTAAACAGGGCTGAAATTTTGGTCTCTGACCAGCCGCACAGTTCAAAGTGGTGGTGCAGCGGAGCCATTTTAAAAAGCCGCCTGCCGCCGCTGAGTTTAAAATATCCCACCTGTAAAATAACGGTGAGCACCTCCACCAGATAAACAAAGCCAACGATCGCGATAAACAGCGGCATCTGCAGCATATACCCGCAGGCCGCCACGAATCCTCCCAGAGCCAGAGAGCCCGTGTCTCCCATGAAGAGCTCCGCCGGATGCACATTGAACAGCAGAAAACCCAGCAGCGCCCCCGCCACCGCGCAGGTCACAGGCTCAATTCCGCTCCCTGTGCCGATCGCAACCACCGTAAAGAACACCGCCACGATCACCGTGACGCTTCCTGCAAGTCCGTCCAGGCCATCCGTGAAATTCACCCCGTTCACGGTTCCCAGTACCACAAAGAACAGAATGGGAATATTCCATATGCCGAAGTCCAGAAAAACCTCCGGTAGAAACGGCACTCTCATGGCAAGGCTCACATCCGTAAAATGCAGCAGATAACAGGCGAAAATTCCGGTAACCGCTATCTGGCCTGCCAGCTTCTGCAAGGGCGAAAGTCCCATGGATCGCCTGCAGACCACTTTTATGTAATCATCCATAAACCCAATCAGCCCAAAGCCTGCCGTCAGGAACAGAATGGGTGCGGTTCCGGGATAATCCTTCACAAAAAGCAGCGTGGCCACGGACACAGACAGAAGAATCAGCAGCCCTCCCATTGTGGGTGTCCCGTTCTTTTTCAGGTGTCCCGCAGGGCCGTCTTGCCGCACTGTCTGCCCCACTTTCAGCTTTCTAAGCCAGGGGATCAGAACCGGTCCCAGGACTGCGCTGATGCAAAAAGATAGTACAACCGCCAAAATGCTGACTTTACTTATCATTGATTATACTCCATTATTCCCAAATACGGAAGAATATTTTCAAAAAGCTGACGGATAATGGGTGCCGCCACCTGTCCGCCGTAATAGGTTCCCTGTGGATTATTCACAACGGCAAGGGCAATGACCTGTGGGTCATCCGCCGGTGCAAAACCGATAAAGGATGCAATATACCTGCCGCTGCCTCTGGGCAGGGTCTGACTGGTTGCCGTCTTCCCGCCGATGCGGAAACCGGCCACGCCTCCGTTTTTTCCGGAACCCTCTGCCACCACCATCTCCAGGATTTCCCTCATAGTGGCGCTGGTCTCCTCCGATACAATGCCTTCTGTCACAGGATAGATAAAGGTTTCCAGCACATTTCCGTCTCCGTCCACCGTCTTTACCCCAAAGTGCGGAGTAATCCTGTTTCCGCCATTGATGATGGACGATGCCGTTGTGATTAGCTGTATGGGCGTAATCTGGAAGGATTGGCCGAAAGCCACTGTGGCCAGCTCCACATTCCCCATATTTTCCTTTTGG
>CAMWJV010000165.1 GCA_947174665.1 uncultured Lachnospiraceae bacterium | reverse complement strand
CCGCAATCGAGGCGAGGGTGATTGCATGGATCGCCGGGGAGCGGTGGCGGATCAAGGTGTTCGAGGGCGGCGGTGATATTTACTGCGCCTCGGCGAGCCAGATGTTTCATGTCCCTGTTGAGAAGCACGGCGTGAACGGGCATCTGAGGCAGAAAGGCAAGATAGCGGAACTGGCCCTTGGCTATGGCGGATCAGTCGGGGCATTGAAATCCATGGGCGCGCTGGAAATGGGGCTTGCGGAGGAAGAACTGCAGCCACTTGTGTCGGCATGGCGGGATTCCAATCCGAGTATCACGGAGTTCTGGTGGGCGGTTGACCGCGCAGTGAAGGAGTGCATCAAAAAGAGGGCACCAACGGAGACACACGGCATCCGCTTCAGCTATGAAAGCGGGATGCTGTTCATCACGCTTTTTTCCGGAAGGCGGCTTGCCTATGTCAAACCGAGGATCGGCGAGAACCAGTTTGGCGGGGAGTCCGTCACCTACATGGGCGTGGGCGGCACGAAGAAATGGGAGCGGCTGGAAAGCTACGGCCCCAAGTTTGTGGAGAACATCGTGCAGGCGGTCAGCCGGGATATTTTATGCTATGCCATGCGGACGCTCCGGACCTGTTCCATTGTCGCCCATGTGCATGATGAGATTATCATCGAGGCGGACAGGAGGATGTCCCTTGCCGCCGTATGTGAACAGATGGGCAGGACGCCGCCCTGGGCGGAAGGCTTACTGTTGCGGGCGGATGGCTATGAATGTGATTTTTACCAGAAGGACTGAGGTGTGTGATGGAACGGATGAGGATTGAATACAGGACAGGATACATGGAATTGAACGTGGAGGCGTTCTTCCCCTGCAAAATGCCGGCGATGAGGAAAGCCGCAAGGCTCATCAATCAATATTGTTCAGATGAGGCAAGGGCGGAGCTGCTTTCGGAGCTGCGGGAGATAGCGGACGGGTACACGGCCCTCTGCGGTATGTACAAAGAGATAGAGGAGGCGCTTCCTGCGGATACCCCGGAGCGGAGGCACTGGAGGGCGCAGTTCAACAAGGCGGAAACCCTCCGCAGAAGGATGGAGGGGAATATTAGTTTGATTTCAGGAGGAAGAAAAGATGGGTGACACAAAAATGCCGGAATGCAGGATGCATAAGGACTGTTTTGCAAACCGTGGCGGACGGTGCGTCTGCCTGAAAAGTAATGACTTTGGAGGGAGGGGCTGCCCGTTTTATAAGCCTGCGGCAGCAGTCCGGGAAGAAAAGGACGGCAGGCGGAGTGGAGGGAAAGTTTATGGGGATAGGAATGTATAACAGCGAGGGGTATCATGACCCCACAAGCTATGCGGCGCTGTCGGGAATCTTGAAGGAGGAAAAAGCGGCGAAGCGGGCATACCGGCCGCTCGTCTATATATGCTCCCCGTTTGCCGGGGATGTGGAAGGGAACACGCAGAGGGCGAGGAGGTACAGTCGGTTTGCGGTAAAAAACGGCGCGATCCCGATTGCCCCGCACCTGCTCTTTCCGCAGTTCCTTGATGACGGGAAGCCTGCGGAGCGGACAATCGGTATGTTCATGGGGCTGGTGCTTCTGGGGAAGTGCGAGCAGTTGTGGGTGTTCGGGAAGACCATATCCACAGGGATGGCGGCGGAGATTGAGAAAGCGGAAAAGCGGGATATGGTTATCCGTTATTTTACAGAAAAATGTGAGGAGGTTGATCTGTTTTGAGAATGACACTTTATACGGCAAACTGCAGGGGGAACGCAAAGAACAGTTTATATCCCAACAGGCGCGTCATTGACAATGAGGATGACTGCATGGAGGTGGTGGCGTTCGACCATGTGTGTGCGGAATTCAAAAACTGCCACAGGAGCGGGGATAATTTCCTCTCCTGCGATGCGGACGTGATGGACTGCGACAACAGCCATTCCGACAATCCAGAAGACTGGATTCACCCGGAAGATCTGGAAAGGGAGATCGGGGAGGATGTGGCATTCATTGTGGTGCCGAGCCGCAACAACATGAAGCCGAAAGACGGGAAGTCCGCAAGGCCGAGGTTCCATGTGTACTTCCCGCATGATCCAATCACGGACGGGGAGGCGTGTGCGGCTCTGAAGAAAGCCATACAGCAGAAGTTCCCGTTCTTCGATGCCAAGGCTCTGGATTCCGCAAGGTTCATCTTCGGGCATCCTGCAGAGTCCATCCTCTGGCATGAGGGGGAGATCACCATAGACTGCATCGTGAAGCCGCAGGGCGGCAGGGAGATACCCCAGGGGCAGAGGAACGCCACCATGTCCCACTTTGCGGGGCGCGTGGTGAAGCGGTACGGTGCAACGGAAAAGGCGCATGAGATTTTCATGGAGGAAGCGGGTAAGTGCAATCCTCCCCTGGAGGATGCGGAGCTTGCTATGATCTGGCAGAGCGCCTGCCGGTTTGCGGAAAAGGTGCAGGGGCAGGAGGGGTATGTCGCCCCGGAGGCATACAATGACGAGTTCGGGCGGGAATCACTAAAACCCGGCGATTACTCGGACATCGGGCAGGCGAAGGTGCTGACCAGGGAGTACGGGGTGGAGCTGCGCTATACGGCGGCCACGGATTACCTGCGGTTCTGCGGGCAGTATTGGGTGGAGTCGAAGCAGCAGGCAGTGGGAGCAGCAGAGGAGTTCCTCGACCTTCAGCTTGCGGATGCAAAGGATGAGATCGCACGGACGAAACAGGCGCTCATGGATACCGGCATTTCAGAAGATGCCATCACCTCCGGCGGCAGGTCGCTGGAGAAGAAGATCAGCGGCGGGCAGATGGACGCTTACCTTGCGTATATGTCTGCCCAGGCGTATAAGGCATTCGTGATGAAACGGCGCGATATGAAATACGTGGTGTCTGCGCTGCAGGCGGCAAAGCCGATGCTGGAGATCAGCGTGTCAGACCTCGACAAAGACGGCTTTCTGCTGAACACGCCGGACGGCACCTATTATCTCCCGGAAGGGCTGGAGGGGAAGCGCGACCACAGCCCGGAGGACTATATCACAAAGATAACGGCGGCAGCTCCCGGCGATAAGGGGGAGAAACTGTGGCTGGATTCTTTGGACACTATTTTCTGCGGTGATTCAGAGCTTATTGATTATGTGCAGCAGATCGTGGGCATGGCGGCGGTCGGCCGTGTCTACATGGAATCGCTGGTCATTGCCTATGGGGAGGGAAGGAACGGGAAGTCCACCTTTTGGAACACCATAGCCCGTGTGCTTGGAACCTACAGCGGGAATATGTCCGCCGACACCCTCACGGTGGGGTGCAAGCGGAACGTGAAGCCGGAACTTGCAGAGGCGAAAGGCAAACGGCTTATCATTGCTGCGGAGCTGGAGGAAGGGATGCGCCTGAACACCTCCGTGGTAAAGCAGATGTGTTCCACGGATGAGATTTTTGCGGAGAAAAAGTACAAAGACCCGTTTTCCTTCACGCCGAGCCACACCCTTGTGCTTTATACCAACCACCTGCCGAGGGTGGGAGCAAATGATCCCGGGACGTGGCGGCGCTTAATTGTGATCCCGTTCCATGCCAAAATAGAGGGCGCAGGGGATGTGAAGAACTATGCCGATTTCCTCGTGTCGGAGGCAGCCCCGTCAATCATGGCGTGGATCATCGAAGGGGCAAAGAAAGCCATCAGCCGGAACTTCCACATCCCCTGCCCTGCCTGCGTGGAGGAAGCCATCAAAGCATATCGGGAGGACAACGACTGGCTTGGACATTTCCTGGGCGAGTGCTGTGAAACTGACAAGACATACCGGGAGAAGTCCGGAGAACTGTACCAGGAATACCGCAGCTACTGCATGAGGACGGGCGAGTATGCGAGAGGCACGGCAGATTTTTACAATGCGCTGGAGTCTGCCGGCTTCATGCGCCAGAAGACTAAGACGGGGAATTTTATCCGGGGGCTCCGGATAAGGGAAGATTTCGAGGATTGACGGGTGTATTTTACCGTAAGGGTGGAGGTCGGTGGAAGTCTTGGTATAAACCCCCTTTAGGGCAGTTTTTTCAGTAAAAAATCACTTATAAAGGACTTTTAGGCACAGGTTCCACCGACCTCCACCTGAAAGCCCGGAATGCTTGAAAAATAAGGGATCGGAGGCATATGCATGAGAGAGAAGACCATAGAGCAGAAATTCAGGGCGGCAGTCAGGGCCGCCGGGGGCTTGGCAGTAAAGTTCACATCGCCCGGTTTTGATGGGGTGCCTGACAGACTGGCACTTCTCCCGGATGGGAAGATGGCGTTCGTGGAGGTCAAGGCTCCTGGGAAAAAACCACGCCCCCTGCAGCTTTCCCGGCACAGGCTGCTTCGGCAGTTGGGATTTAAAGTATATGTGCTGGATGACGAGTCACAGATTGGAGGGATTATTGATGAGATACGAGCCACATGATTACCAGCAGTACGCCATCAGCTATATTGAGGCACACCCCGTGGCGGCAGTCCTTTTGGACATGGGGCTTGGAAAAACGAGCATCACGCTGACCGCACTAAATGACCTTTTGTTTGACCGCTTTGAGATCCGCAGGGTGCTTGTGGTAGCACCAATCAGGGTGGCATCTTACAGTTGGCCGGCGGAAATTGAAAAGTGGGACCACCTTGAGGGGCTTAAGTACAGCGTGGCGGTCGGAACGGCGGCGGAGAGGCTGGAGGCACTGAAGCGGAAAGCGGACATTTACCTCATCAACCGTGAGAACGTGCAGTGGCTGATTACTGAAAGCGGGATTCCCTTTGATTTCGACATGGTGGTGATCGATGAGCTGTCGTCTTTCAAGAACCACCAGACAAAGCGGTTCAAGGCATTGATGAAAGTCCGGCCGAAGGTGAAGCGCATCGTGGGGCTGACCGGGACGCCGAGCAGCAACGGACTGATGGACTTATGGGCAGAGTTCCGGCTGCTGGACATGGGGGAGCGGCTTGGCAGGTTCATCGGGCAGTACCGCACTTCCTACTTCCGGCCGGATAAGCAGAACGGGCAGGTGGTGTTCTCCTATAAGCCGCTGCCTGGGGCGGAGAAACAGATATACGGCAAAATATCCGACATCGCCATTTCCATGAAGTCCACCGACCACCTGCAGATGCCTGAACTGGTAAATTCCAGATACACGGTGTATCTTTCGGAGAAGGAGGATTCGCGGTATGCGGATTTGAAGAAAGACCTCGTCCTGCAGTTGCCGGACGGGGACATCACAGCCGCCAATGCAGCATCCCTTTCCGGGAAGCTGTCGCAGATGGCAAACGGCGCAGTCTACACGGATGCCGGGGATGTGATCGCCATCCATGAGAGGAAGCTGGATGCACTGGAGGACATCATCGAGGCGGCGAACGGAAAGCCAGTACTGGTGGCGTATTGGTTCCGGCATGACCTGGAACGCATCACGGAACGGCTCCACAAGCTGAAAATCCCGTGTTCCCGGCTGGACACCGACGGCAGCATCCGAAAATGGAACGCCGGGGAGATCCCGGTGGCGCTGATCCACCCGGCATCCGCTGGACACGGACTCAACCTCCAGAGCGGAGGGAACACCCTTGTGTGGTTCGGACTGACATGGAGCCTTGAATTATACCAGCAGACGGTGGCGAGGCTGTGGCGGCAGGGGCAGGCATCCGAGACCGTGGTGGTGCAGCACATCATCACCAAGGGAACCATAGACGAGCGGATCATGAAGGCGCTTTCCGAAAAGGACACCACGCAGGCTGCGCTGATCGATGCGGTGAAGGCAGACTTGAGGATATGAGCGGAGATGCCGCCAGTCAAAATTGCAAATCTGAGACAATCAATGAGAATCAACGACAATCTTTGTAAATCCGGGGGAAGCAAATATATTTTGATTGGAGGCATGGCTTATGAGCATTATCTGGAAGTACCTTGACAAGCGGTCGGCGGCCGTGGATGCACTGAAAGATTACAGAAATATGAAATTCATCATCGAACACACGGATGATGAGATAAAGGCGGCATATGAGAAGATGGGCGGCATCAGCAGCCCGCAGTCAGACGGGATGCCCCACGCACACAATCCCCATGCTGCGGAGGACAGGATGATAAAGGGTATTGAGGAGATTGACATCTTACGGGAGCGTTACCGCCAGGCGGTGGAGTATATGGCATGGTTCCTTCCAGCCTGGGAGGAGCTTTCCGAGGATGACAGATATGTGCTGGATGCATTTTACAATGAGGACAACGAATACGGCAGCGGCATGGCGGATGATGTTGCGGACTATTTTGGCATTGAGAGGGCATCCGCATACCGAAGGAAGAACCGGGCCCTTGCGAAACTGACCACCCTGCTGTTCGGCAAACCATAATGTCCACTTTGTGAGATGATTTATCTGTTTGGACGTGGTATGCTTATAGCAT
>CAMWJV010000164.1 GCA_947174665.1 uncultured Lachnospiraceae bacterium | reverse complement strand
GGAAAGCGCCTTTGTCCCCACCAAGTTAATTATTGACGCTGCCGACCGGGTATATTGTATTGCCACCGGCATCAATAAGGGGCTCATTAAGTACGAGGCGGACGGAACCTTCTCGGGATTTGTGGGAGCCAACAAGGTTAAGTTCAAGTGGACGGATTATATATGGAAAAAGTTTGCGACCCAGGCGCAGAGGGACAGGATGATAGCTTTCGTCCCCACTGAGTATGACAATATTTATATAGATTACGAAGGTTTTATCTTTGTCTGCGACGCGGATCAAACTGAGGGCAGTTTGAAGAATGACGATGCCAGAGCCGTTCGCCGACTGAACCTTCTCGGAAATGATATCCTGGTACAGAACGGCGAGTGGGGCACCTACGGCGATCTCTATATGGGGTCGGGAGGCGGTTATTCCGGTCCCTCCAGCTTCATCGACGTTACGGGTATGGAGAATGATGTATACTTTTGTCTGGATAAAAACAGGGGACGTATTTTCAGCTATGACAAGCAGGGAAACATGATGTTTACCTGCGGCGGTCCCGGAGGAGGCATGGACGGCTACTTCAAGCGCCCTGTTGCCATTGATCATATCGGGACGGAGCTTCTGGTGCTGGATTCCCTCGACTGCAGTCTGACCGTATATACGCTCACGGAATTCGGCAGGCTGGTGTTTCAGGCCATGGATCAATTTGACCAGGGCGAATATGACGCCTCCGCGGCAACCTGGAGGGAGGTCATGAGGCTTAACGGCAATTATGACAAGGCATATATCGGCATTGGCCGCGCGCTGCTCCGCCAGGAACAGTATAAGGAGGCCATGGATTACTTTGAACTGAAATATGACGCTGAAAACTATTCCAAGGCGTATAAACAATACCGTAAGCAATGGGTAGAGGAGCATATCGGAATGATTGTGGTGGTGATTCTGGCGCTGTTTCTGATTCCGATGTCCATAGGCAAGGTCAAAGCAATTAAGCATGAGATAGATATCGCAGATATCTTCAGAAGATAGGAGGGTGTAGGACGGTATGATAGCTTCAACAAAGAATGAAAAACTGCAGCATTATCTGGCGACATTGAAGTTTTCGCTGTACTGTATTACTCATCCGCTTGATGGTTTCTGGGATCTGACTCATGAAAAGCGGGGGTCCTATGCCGCAGCGAATACAATTCTCATTATAACGCTTATAGTGAGGCTGATGAAGCTTCGGTTTACAAGTTTTATTTTCCTTAAAGTCTATTGGGAGGAACTGAATCTGGTTCTGTATATGGCAAGTATCTTATTCCCGCTGATGATCTTTGTGCTGGGGAACTGGGGGCTGACTACTCTGTTTGACGGCAAGGGGAGGCTGGGGCAGGTCTATATGGCGAGCTGTTACTGTCTGACCCCCTATCCGCTGCTGCAGCTTCCGCTCATGATATTCAGCAATTTTGTGACGAAGGATGAAGCGGAGTTCTATGGTGTGATAAGCACTCTGTCGCTGGTGTGGTGTGCACTGCTCTTTATAGCGGCAATGGGGCAGATTCATGAGTATTCGGCAGGGAAAAATATTTTCTTTATGGTAGTGAGTCTCTTTGCAATGCTGGTAATCATTTTTATTCTCATGATCTTCTTCAGCATGATCTCGCAGGGAGTTGCGTACTTTATCTCTTTGGGAAGAGAGATTTTGTTCCGGCTCTAGCCCGGATCCAGCATAGAAACTAAGTGTCCGGTAGAAACGAAAAGGATGGAATAATCATGAAGAAAGAAAAATCAGCAGCAATACTGGTACAACTGAAGAAAATGATTTTTCCCTTGATTCTCTTTGCCATTATTGTGGCGGGAATTCTCTTTGTCATAAATTACGAGGACAAAGATAATGAAGAAAAAATCATTATGGTTCACGGCTATGAGGGGTCCGACCAGCCGATTGTAGTGGAGAACGACAGCCTGAAGCTCACCATGGATCCGCTGACCACTCAGTTTTCTCTGGAGGTGAAGAAGACCGGAAAGATCTGGTATTCCAGCCCTGTGGAGGCGGATGACGATAAACTGGCGTCTTCGCTGGAGAAAATGCTTCTGAAGTCTTCTCTGACCATGACCTACTGCATGGTGGGCGGCGCGGAGAGAAGATTCAGCAGCTTTGAGCAGAGCGTGGCAAACGGGCTGTATGAGATTGAGACGGGCGAGGATTATATCAAGGTGCTGTACAGCATCGGCGAAGTCGACAGGCAGTATTACATTCCTCCGGTGTCCACGGCGGTGAATTTTGAGGCTTTTATGGCTCAGATGAGCAACAGCGAAAAGATGTATATAGAGCAGTCATACAAAAAGTATGATATCAACAATTTGTCGAAAAAGGACGATAAGGATGAGCTTCTTAAAGCTTACCCCATTCTGGCCACAGAGCCGATTTATGTGCTGAGAGCGGAAGTCGGTACCGGAATGAAGCAGAAGCTGGAACAGATTTTTGAAAGTTTGGGATATACGGTTGAGGATTACCAGGCGGACAAGGAACTGGTTGCTGCAGAGGCAGGGTCGGATAAGCCCGTGTTTAATATAAACGTGGTTTATCGCCTGGATGGGGATGAGCTTGTGGTGGAGATCCCCCTGAATGAGATGGAATTCAAGGATGAATCTCCTATTTATTCCGTTTGCCCTCTGCCCTATTTCGGAGCGGGGGGGGCGGAAGACCGGGGATATCTGCTGGTGCCTGAGGGCGGCGGCGCAATCATTAATTTCAACAATCAAAAGGTTTCCCAGAGCGGCTATTATTCAAATTTGTACGGCTGGGATATGGCGCTGCGGAGGGAGGCGGTGGTACATAACACCAGATCCTATTTCAATGCTTTCGGCATTGCTAACGGCGATGATTCCGTCCTGTGCATTATGGAGGAAGGCGCTGCTTACGCGTCGGTCAGGGCGGATATCGGCGGCAAGAGCAACAGCTATAATTATGTAAACGCTTTGTACAGAGTCTGCCCCAGAGAACAGTATATGCTGACCGACACCGGAACCAATTCCGCAATCTATGTCTATATGAAGGATCTGCCGGACGAGACCCTGACCCAGAGATATCATTTTATACACAGCGCTGATTACGCCGATATGGCGAAGGAATATCAGAATTATCTGAAGGAAAAATACGAGGGTTACTTCACGGAGAACGAGGATGCGTCCACGCCGGTTGCCATAGAGATTGTGGGCGCGGTTGACAAGGTAAAGCAGATCTTGGGCGTGCCCGTCTCCCGGCCTCTGGAGCTGACCAGCTTTAAGGAGGCGGAGAACATGATCCGGGAGCTTTCGGAGGAGGGCATGCATAATATGTCCGTAAAGCTTACGGGGTGGTGTAACGGAGGCGTGTACCAGAAGGTGTTGAAACGGGTGAAGCCCCTCTCCGAGCTTGGGGGAAAGAAGGCGTTGAAGTCCATGCTCAGTACGGCGGACTCTCTGGGAGTGGACGTGTATCTGGACGGCGTCACACAGTATGCGTACAACAGCAATCTTCTGGACGGATTTTTCTCCTATTCGGACGCGGCGAAGCTGATTTCCAAGGAGAGAGTCGAACTGCATCCTTACAGCGACGTTACCTTTTCGGAGCGGGAGCACTGGAAAAAATATTTCCTGCTTCATACGGAGCTGGCGTTTAAGATGGCGGGGAACCTGGAAAAATTTGCAGACAAATATGGCGCCGGCGTGTCCTTCAGGGATATCGGAAAGGATCTTTCGGCGGATTATTACAAAAAGAAGACCTATACCAGGCAGGCGGTGCTGGACCTGCAGCAGGCGGAGCTGAAGCGGCTGGCTGATGGGGGGAAGAATGTGATGATCAATATGGGGAATGACTTTGCCCTGCCCTATGCCGACATGGTGACGAACATGAATCTTCAGGGCAGCAAATATACCCTGATCGACAGCTTTGTCCCGTTCTATGAGCTGGCGGTTCACGGCTATGTGAATTATACCGGAGAGCCTTTGAACCTGGCGGGAAATGCGGAGGAAGAGCTGCTGCGTTCCGTGGAATACGGCGCGGGCCTCTCTTTCACCCTGATGCAGGAGAGCGCGTTTTCACTTCAAAAGACTCTATATACGGAGTACTATGGCGCTGAATATGACGCCTGGCACGACAGGATGATGGAGATCTACAACAGATACAACAGTGAGCTGGGACACACGTTCAGCCAGGAGATGACAAAGCATGAGCAGCTTGTGCCGGGACTGTTCTGCACTACCTATGAGGACGGCACAAAGGTATACGTGAACTATAATTATGAGGACATGGAGACGCCTTCGGGGAAGGTGCCTGCCAGGGATTACATGACAGTTCGGTAGCGATTGGCGGAAAATAAAGTAAGTTGGAAAGGGCAGTGAGTGTAGGTATGAAGAGACAGAAGAACAAGTTAGCGGGTCTTCAGAAGCGCAAGGCAGTGTCGGGTTATCTGTTTATCGCGCCGTTTATCATCGGTTTCCTGCTGTTCATGGTGAGACCGTTCATCAATTCGCTCTATATGAGCTTTTGTACGGTGAATCTGGGCGCCGGACAATTTGATATGGCATGGTCCGGCATAGACAATTACAATTATGCCTTTAAGGTGGACCCGGACTACACGAAGAATCTCGTGGAGGAAATTGGCAGGATGAGCGTCTATTCCCTGGCAATCATGGTGTTCAGCTTCTTTGTGGCGCTGATACTGAACCAGAAATTTAAGGGAAGAGCCCTGGTGAGAGCAGTATTCTTTCTGCCTGTGATTCTTTCCTCCGGCGTGATGCTGGGGCTGGAAACGGATAATTCCCTGATGAAGAATCTGCTGGCCACAGTGGAGTCGGCGGGTGATCAGATCAACATCACCAGCGCGATGCAGGAAGTTTTAAGGACTGCGGGAGTCGGAGTCAAAGCCTTTGAAAAGGTATTTGAGGTCATCAACAATATATATGACGTTGCCATTGCTTCCGGCATCCAGATTATTATTTACCTCTCCGGTCTTCAGACCATATCTGACAGTATGTACGAGGCCGCGGACATTGAAGGGTGTACGAAGTGGGAGAGCCTCTGGAAGATTACCTTTCCCATGCTCAGTTCTCTGTTCCTGGTGAACTGGATTTATACGGTTATCGATTTCTGTATGAGATCTGATAATAAGGTCATTAAACAGATACAGACCGTTATGAAGACGAAGCTGAACTATGGTCTCGCTTCTGCGATGTCCTGGGTTTATTTCCTGATTGTGATAGCGATAGTGGGTGTTACCGCGCTGATCATCTCAAGGAGGGTATACTACTATGAGTAAGGTTAAGGTAAAGAAATACAGCAATTTCTGGGACAGAAACAGGAAATCAAACGGGTACCTGCTGCGAAAAACTGCATTAGACTGGGGCATTTCCATCTGCAGGTTCATCCTGCTGTTCGGTATGTGCTTTCTGATTCTGCAGCCTATTTTTAATAAGATTTCCGTCAGTTTCATGAGGGAAGGGGATCTGTATGATCCCACGGTGGTATCCATTCCCCAGAACTTTACCACGGATAACTATAAGCTCGCGGCAGCGGTTATGAACTACGGGCAGGGACTGTTCAACTCCCTTATCATATCCTTAACCATCGCACTTCTCCAGATTACGGCGACTACGCTGGTGGGGTACGGTTTTGCCAGATTTAATTTTCCGTTGAAGAAATTCTGGTTTGCCTGTGTGATTCTGGGGATACTGATTCCGCCCCATACCATTTCCACATCCCTTTATCTGCACTTCCGCTTCTTTGACGTATTTGGCATCATCCAGGCGGTTACGGGCAGCGCGTTGAACCTGAGAAGCTCCGTGATCCCTTATTATCTTCTGAGTGCTACCGGTATGGGATTGAAGAACGGACTGTATGTGTATATGATCAGGCAGTTCTTCCGGAATATCCCCAAGGAGCTGGAAGAGGCGGCTTATGTGGACGGCTGCGGCACGCTGAAAACCTTTGTGCGGATCATGCTGCCGGACGCAAAGCCCATACTGACATCCTGTTTCCTCTTTGCCTTCGTATGGCAGTGGACGGATGGTTTCTATTCCGATATGTTTTTGGGCACCAAGGTGCTTGTCAGCACCTCCCTCACCAGGGTGGTCGATCAGTTGTCTGCGGTTATTTCCAAGCAGCTTGGAGCGTACACTACAGTGTCTGTGGCTTATGCTAACTGCGTTCTGTCTACGGGGACGCTGATGATCGTGCTGCCGCTGATCATTCTCTACCTCTTTGCTCAGAGGGGCTTTGTGGAAAGTCTGAGCAGTTCCGGAATCAAGATGTAACCTGCGCGGCAGACAGGGTATTTGGCGCTATATATTTCCCAGCCTCCCCAAGAGGGCATCCCGGAAGATTGCGCCCGGGGAGGAAAGAGGAATTTATATAGATAAAAGGAGGAAAATATGAAAAGAAAAATGTTAA
>CAMWJV010000163.1 GCA_947174665.1 uncultured Lachnospiraceae bacterium | reverse complement strand
GTTATACACCAGGGAAGCCGGACATACCACCAGAGCAAGGGGACACCTGCGCCCGTCTTCTCCGTTCTTCCCACACTTCTTGTCCCCCCTGTCTTTTCCGCTCTCCATGACCTCTCTGCTTTCCATAACCGCCGACAGCAGAAGGGCAATGACCTGCAGTGTCTTTCCCAGCCCCATGTCATCTGCAAGAATTCCGCCAAAGCCATTGTGCTTCAAAGTTCTGAGCCACAAAAATCCTTTCTTCTGATATTCCCGGAGTACTCCTGCAAGGGATGCAGGCAGTTCAAAGTCATTGTCCTCCACTGTCTTCATGTTGCGGATCAGCGACTTGAATTCCCTGTTTCGCTCCATGCCCAGCGCAATCCACTCTTTTGCTTCCGCATCCAGGTACAACGCCCGGTATTTCGGCAACTCTATAACACCGCTTTTTATCTGTCCGGCGCTTAAGCTCAGACCTTCCTTCAGCTCCAGCAGAGCTCCGATTGCCTCCCCCTCCATATTGATAAAATCGCCGTTCTTCAGGCGAAAAAATTTCTTTTTCCGATTGTACCTGCTGAGAATTTCCTGCAGCTGTTCCATGGACAGATCCTGAGCCGTCATCCGAAGCTCCAGAAGATCTCCGGAAAGCAATACCCCCACTGTGGGCCGCGGCGCCGGGGAAACCTTCACCAGCTTCAGCGCTTCCGAGATAAAGACCTCGCCAAGACTCTGGAACTCCAGAATTCCTCTGGTCAGCAGCTCATAGGCCATATCCTCGTCATCCCGAATCGCCATTTCGCCTGCTGCCTCATTGTATTCGTTAAAGTAGCGCCTCACCTGCTGCCCTGCCTGCAGCTCTTTCACTGTGTCCCGGTCCGTATCCAGCTTCGCGCTCTTAAACAGATCATATTTTTCCTCCCCGTATACGGCATACAGCTTACAGGTAAAATAGTCCTTCTCGGGAGCGTCCAGATAAATCTGAAAGGAAACCTCCTTTACACCGTAATCCTCCTTATTGAAAAGAACATAGTTCGGTGTAAAAGCCTGCTCCAGGGAAGGCAGTACATCGCGGCAGAAGGCAGGCACATCTCTGGCTGCCACAAATAGGGACCTTCCCGCCTCCACATTCCGAAAGCAGTCCAGAAAGTCCTGTATGACGTCTTCCTCCTCACGGCTTACCCTGTATATCTTTCCCTCCACAAAGTAGAAATTATCCCGTTTTCCCCGGCAGGCATCCCATAAATCCACGGACACATTCAGTCCATCTCCTCCTCCCCTGACCGTAAGAACCCTGGGAAGTCGTCCTGCCGTCTCCTGCCATAGCTTTTCCGCCTGTCCGTATATTTCCCCCCGAAAGACACGTCCCCTCATAAGATTTATAAAATCCTCCAGCTGGGCCTCCGTAAGCGGCATCTCCCGCAGCCGGGCCATATATGCATAATCGTTGAAATAGCTGTAACGGCCATAACTCTGGGTATAGCGCTCCCTGTTGTTCTCCACCCAGTCACAGACAAAGTCCACCAACGCCCGGCTTTCTTCTGCAAAAGCCTCCCTGGTGTGTACAAAGGTCAGCTTCTGCCCGTAGGGAAAGCTTTCGTTTTGCTCCAGCGCCCTCACAAAGGCAAAGACATCCTTTAAAACATATTTGCGGCCGTCCTCCGTGCCGATGGAAAATGCCAGCACTGTTCCGGCATCTGTCCTTTTCAGCTGCGGAATCAGCAGTACTCTGCCGTAACAGACGGTATCCGTGATGGGCAGCGTTCTCTTTAAAACTCTCTGTTGAAGAAGCTTTGCAAGGGCCGGGGAAGTCTGGGGAAGATTTCTTCTGCTTTTTTCGAAAACCGAAGAACGGATGATCTTCCCTTCTTTTCCTGTTTCCGGCTGAAGCATCCCCGCTATGGTCCGGTCTTCACAACAGTCAATATATCCCAGCGCCACGGCCACACAGTGCTTACACATACCGTCGTAATTACGGTATGCCGCGCACTCACAGGAATAATCCTGTATATAATCTGTGTCCCAGCCATATACCAGCCGCACACGATAAACCAGATTACCGCTCCCCTGAACCCGGGCGCGGACAACGTCACACAAATCGCCGTTCTCCAGGCGCAGTTTTCTTACGCTTCCGTTTTCATACAGCTCCTGACCGCGCTGGTATATGGTATCGCCCGCCTCGCGCCTCAGCATGTTTTTTGTAAGCATATGCTCAACCTTTCTGTCAGACCGCCTCTGCGGTGCAATCTACTTCATCTCGTTTGCCATCTGGTACAAATTGTAATAAATTCCCTTCTGCTCCATCAGCTCTTCATGGCTGCCTTCCTCGGTAATACCCTCCTCCGTCAGCACCATAATCCTGTCGGAATTGCGGATGGTTGAGAAGCGATGAGCCACAGTCAGGGTAGTACGTCCTTCGGAAAGGGCCGCCAGAGATTTTGCAACGGCGTATTCGCTCTCATTATCCAGGGCCGAGGTGGCTTCATCCAGAATGATGATCGGGGAATCCTTCAGAAAGACCCTGGCAATACTGATGCGCTGCTTCTGCCCGCCGGACAGCTTGACGCCGCGCTCGCCGATGTATGTATTATAGCCGTCCTTCAGTTCCATGATAAATTCGTGAGCACCGGCACGCTTTGCCGCCTCCATAACCTCCTCCATGGAGGCCCCCACCTTTCCGTAGACAATGTTCTCAAACACCGTGCCGGAAAAAAGGTACACATCCTGCTGCACAACGCCGATATTTCTGCGCAGGCTCTTAAGGGTAAGTCCCTTGATATTTTTCCCGTCAATATAGATATTCCCCTCCGTCACGTCATAAAATCTGGGAATCAGGTTGCAGAGGGTGGTCTTTCCGCCGCCGGAGGGCCCCACCAGCGCCACCTTCTCGCCGGGCCTTATATTCAGATTCAAATGGCGGAACACCTGGTTGTGGTCATCCGGATACTCAAAGCTCACATCCTCGAACACGATATTTCCCTGAGGATTTTCCAGGGCCACCGCCCCCGGCTCGTCAAAGATATCAATGTCCGCGTCGATGATTTCCAGAAACCGCTCAATTCCCGTCATTCCTCTCTGAAACTGCTCCGCAAACTCTATGATGCGGCGGATAGTGGCAATGAATGTGGTCACATACATGATGTACGCCACCAGGTCGCTGGGACTGACAGAGCCATTCATCATAAACAATCCGCCCACCACGAGAGTCGTAAGATACATGATTCCGTCAAACAGCCGGGTGGAACATTGGAACAGCCCCATATACCGGTAGCCGCGTTTCTTGATCTGGTACAGTTTCCTGTTGTCCTGCTCAAATTTCTCATTTTCGATGTCCTCGTTTGCAAATGCCTTTACCACCTTCTGTCCCAGAAGGCTGTCCTCTATCCGGGCGTTCAGCTCGCCTATCTGAACACGCTGCTGCCTAAACAGCGCACGAAGCCTCAGATTCAGCTTCCCGCAGACTATAGTCATAATAGGGATGATACAGAAAATGATCACCGTCAGCGGCACATTAATGGAACAAAGGATGACGAAGGACGCAACTCCCTTGATACCGGCGATAAAAAATTCCTCGGGACAGTGATGGGCAAACTCCGTCACATCAAACAGGTCGTTGGTGATGCGCCCCATGATCTGTCCTACTTTTGTATTGTTATAATAAGTGTTGGAGAGCTGCTGCAGATGGGCATAGGCATCCCGGCGCATGTCCGTCTCCATGTCCACGCCCATTACATGTCCCGTGTAGGCCATGTAATAATAGGCCCCCACATCTATGAGCCTCAGTACCAGATACAGGATGCCCAGCTTTGCAATTACTCCCACTGTCAGAAGCGCAATGTCCTGTGTAGCCTGACTGGTGATATACCGGATGATAAGGGGCAGCACGATCTCGCAGATCGTAGTCAGCGCCGCGCAGAACAGATCCATGCACAGAACCCTTGCGTGTCTCCTGTAGTAGGGAAGAAATCTTTTGATCAACTGGCCGGATGTGTATTTTCTCTCGCTCATTTTTCCTCTCATTCCGCCGCGTAAACGGCATTTAAATCAGTCGGAACTACCCCTATATGTCTCCATCTCATACAATGACATGGATCTGCCGTTTGAATGATCAATAATATCGACAATCTTAAATCCGGCATTCAGATAAATCTTCCTGACTTTCTTCTCATCCAACGCGGTATCCAGATGGATATAACGGATTCCGCGCCTGCGGCATTCCTCTTTAACTGCATCTGCTATGGCTTTTGCCATACCCAACCCCGCAAACCTGCGGCGGACACAGATCTTATGCAGATACGCCGCCTCATGCTCCGGCGCAATGGGCCAGTACTCCAAATCCTTCCACTGCAGGATAAAAGCACAGGCCGTCTCACCATCAACCGTCCCGATACAAAAATTTTCCGGCCCGGCATCCTCGGTGATCAGCTCCTCCGGTGTCAGCCACTCTTCCGGCCACACCCGATAGCCTTTACTTCTCCCCCAGGCCGCAACCTCCCGCATGACAGAGACAGCCTCCTCCATTCTGTCAAAATGAATTTCCAGGTTCATATCATTGCGGTTCCTCCTTGATACAATGTCCCCTTATTATATTGAAATTAATACGATTTATCAACCCACCCGGCTGAAATAGATTTCGTTTCTGTTGTTAATAATCCAGCGCGCCCATACAACGATACCTGTCACGTACTTCCTCATAGTGCTCTATGGTCGTCCGCTCCCCGTCTACCTCATATTCCGTGACATACTCCGCCTCCGGAATGGTTTCTCCGGTATAGGCATTGCCATAATCATCATAAAACAGTTCTGCGCTTTCCAGAAGCTCCTCCCGGTCATAATTTCCGCGGGTCTGGCTGACACATAGCCATGATGCAGTCACCTCTGCTCCCTCACTCTGCAGCTCATAAACAGTTCCGCCGTACGCAAACCCGCCGAAGCCTCCCCAGCTTCCGTACACACCAGGCTTCATCCGGGACTCCTCTTTGTCATACCAGAAACAGATATAATCTCCCCGCAAAGAACCGCCGCACTCCTCCCCTGCTGCCAGCTGCTCCATTTTTCCGTCTCTGAATACAAAAAACCCGCTGTCTGACATTGGAAACATCGTCTGCTCATAGGGCTCCGCATAAAAATACAGCACCAGTTCTCCTTCTCCGCCCATTCGGTACAACTTACTGAGGTTACGGGATGGCTCATCAAGCTCGCTCAGATTCAGGGTATAGTCCTGTCCCTCACTCCAAACACCATTCTGCAGGAACTCCATATACGCCTTTGCCCTGGGCGTGATATGGTTCTGCAGAAATACCTCCGGCAGTCCGGTTTCCTCTCCTTCGTCTTTCTTAACCAAAAGATCATTTACACTGTGATCATAATTTCTCATGCCGAAAATATTGTTTGTGACAGATACATAATAGCAGCGATCATAAATCATCGGAATTACCTGCTCTCCCTGTTCATTCAGAAAACCATATTTTCTGTCTTTTTCTACACTATAACCTCTTCCGTCTAGAGTAATATAGTCATACTCCCCTGAATGAAACACATTTCCGTCACTGTCGATAAGCTCCGCTGTATCACCCGTCCAGAGTGCCAGGGAACCGTTTTTATACAGCCTTATTGAATCATACTCTATGGGATACTCCAGGGAGCCGTCCCTGCGGATTATTCCGTATTTTCCCTGAGTTTCAACAACTGCCCTGTCCCCCACAAAGGATGACATGTAATCATAAACAGGAGCTATTTCCTCAAAAGAGCCCTCCTCTGTAAGGCTCAAAAAACCATAGCTTCTGCTGCAATAGGTAACCTTCCCCTCCTTATATGTTTCTTCGCACATCACATGCAGTCCCCCTGCACCTGAGGCATCATATGATATTGAACTGTAAATATAAGAAACCTTTTCCTTTCCCGCATAGTCTATCACGCCATATAATCCATCGTTTCTTACAATCACCAGTTCCTTCTCCGGTATCGGAACAAGGCTGTCATATTCCGGTTCCAAAAGCACTTTCCCGTCACTATCGATCAAACCGATCTTGTCATTACGCCATACACGAAATACTCCTTCCCACACCTCTATGGAATCCCAGCCCTCTTTCAGACATTGCCTGCCCTCTCTGTCAAAACAGTATTTGAGGCCATCCTTCTCTGCTATGATAAAACCATCCTTTAAATCAATATCGTCATACTCCGGGAGCAGTACCTCTTCACCCTCGATTCCCATTACACCATAGCAGCCGTTTCTCATTACCATCGCCAGTCCGTCCCCAAAATATCCCGCATCCTCATAGACCGGCTCCACTACAATTCTTCCTGACTTGTCTAGATAGCCGTACAGGCCATCCACGCTGAAATAAGCCCGGCCCTCCCGAAAGGAGCTGACGCTGTCGCAGTCGGGCCGCAGAACCACATTCCCTCCATGGTCTATGAAACCATAGTCCTCCCCCATACGAAAATAAGCCAGACCCTCCGTAAAGGATGATGCCTGGTCATAGATAAAAGGAAGCTCCGTCTCCCCATCTTTTCCGATAAATCCATATTTTCCGTCAAGATATACACAGGCAAGCCCCTCTGAAAAAGGGGCCGCCTGCTCATAGAT
>CAMWJV010000162.1 GCA_947174665.1 uncultured Lachnospiraceae bacterium | reverse complement strand
TTTGGTGGGTGGCATGGGGTATAGATACTGGTTAGTCAGAGCTTTGTTTAGCGTTCCTTCTTCCCTTCTGCTGCCTAGTTGGGGGAGCTCCAGAGCACAGCTGGCAGGCGTCAAGAGGAATTGAGGAGCATCAATGACCAGATGGAAGACTTCAGTAGGATCATCCAGAGGCTTCAGGCAGTTGTTGATCACCATCACCAGAGGAAGAATCATCGCAAGGCCGCAGATAAACATCAGCACAAACAACAGGGTGTTTCCTGCCATGGAACGATTCAGCCTTTTCTCCTTTGGCTTGAAAAATCTTCTCTTCTTATTTTTCATTATTCGCCAACCCTCCTTAAGAGTCTCTGCACCAGCTTATTGCTTCCTACCATCAGAAGGAACAATACTGTAGCTATCGCCGACGCATAACCCATTTCAAATCGCACGGTACCATAGTCCAGAAGGTGGGTGACCACCGTGGCACCCGCATAGTTTACGGAAGGATTGCCCGCCAGCTGAATGGAAACATCAGCAATGGCAAAGGACTGGGTAATCTGCATGACCGCGCCGAACATCAGCTGAGGCTTCATTGCCGGGAGCGTCACATGCCACAATTCCTGCCAGCGGTTTTTGACGCCGTCCAGAGCAGCAGCCTCATACAGGCTCTTGTCTACAGTCTGAAGTCCTGCGATAAAGGACAGGAATCCGGTGCCAAGACTCAGCCACAGCTGTACTACGATCAGCATGGGCAGCACATACTTTTCCGTCTTCATCCATATCACGGCATTATCCATGAGGCCAAGCTTTAAGAGAATACCGTTCAGATAACCATATCTGTCGCCGGACAAGATCAGGTTCCAGACCACATATGCGTTACCGCAGATGCTGGGCGCATAAAAGATCAGTGTCAGAAAGGCTCTCACCCAGCCCTTGAACTCATTGATGATCCAGGCGAACAACAGACACAGGAAGTAACTGACCGGTCCCGTGACCACTGCCAGAATCAAGGTGTTCTTCAGGGAGATCATGAAAATATCATCTTCCAGGAACAGCTTGATATAGTTCTTCCATCCCACAAACTCCGGCATTTCCAGCATGTTGTAATAAGTAAAGCTGAAAGCCACACTCATCACCACCGGCAGTACGGTGAAGAAGAAAAACATGATAAAGTACGGAGCCAGCATAAAATAAGATGATTTACTTTTTTTAATCTGATACCCCAAGGTTCCCTGCTTTTTAATCAGATCCAGGGTTTCCTGGGATACACCCGCCGTCTTGGCGGACGCTTGCATTTGCTCTGCCATTTATATGCCCCTTTCTGTTATTTCTTCTTGTCCAGTTCCAGTTCTTCGCGCTTGTAGTTAATCTCTGCGTTGATGTAGATAACCTTATCCATCAGCTCCTCCCTGGGAAGGGCTGTGTCAGTGTTGTTGACCACCTTGTAAAATGCATTGTAAACATTACGCCAGGAATAATATCCGCCGGGCACCTGGGGAATTCCCTCGGCGCTCTCCATGGCCTCTTTCAGTGCCTCAAAATCATCCACAGGCCAGGGCATATTCAGGAATGCCTCGTAGTTTGCGGTGGGAACTCTGGCCGCTGAGCCCATCAGGGATTCCATCTCCCGCCCGTACTGGGTCTGGGTGTCTGCGCTGGTCCACCACTTGATGAACTCCCAGCTTGCATCCGGGTAATCGGTATCCGCCATGATCATGCTTGCCAGGCCGGTGCTTGCCACGGAATGGTCTACACTTCCGTCCGCCTGCACGGTTCCGGGAATCTGGGTGAAGCTCCACAGTCCCGCTATATCCGGCGCGGACACGGCGAAGTTATTATAGGTGGTGTAGTCCGATATGATGATGGGACACTCACCCGTCCTGAATCGCTCTTCCACGCTGGTCTCCTTATCCAGCTTATAGTCCGTATAGTACTCACAAAAATCCTTAAAGGTGCTTACCGCAATATCGGAATCCAGAGCTGAGGCGCTGCCGTCCTCATTATAGTATTGGCCGCCGTTCTGATAAAGCAGAGACGCAAAATTCTGCTCGTTGGGCAGCATGCCGAACTCCATCTGATTCTTTGCCAGCACGGTCATGGCAACCTTTACATCGTCCCAGGTCTCCGGAACCTCCATGCCGATTTCTTTCAGAATATCCTTCCGGTAAAACATAACCGGATAAGTGATAGTTTCAGGCAATGCATACACTGCGCCGTCATAGGTGAACTGGGTGTTTGCCGCTTCAGGGAACCGTGCCAATACCTCTTTATAATCCTCAAACTGAGTCAGATCCAGTACCGCATTTCGGATTCCGTAATTGACCGGTGTATCGTTACCGGTGTAAAGCACCGCTCCGGCCACTCCGTTGGTGTTTGCCACCTGAATTGCAACGTCAGGGCCCTCGCCCACCAGTGTTGCCTTAAGCAGAGTATTCATATCCACCAGCTGAACGTTTACGCTGATACCCGTCTCACTGGTAAAGGTGTCATCTATCAATGCCTTGATTACGTTTGCCTGATCACGGCCCGAACCGATCCACAGGGTCAGCGCTGCGTTATCCTTGTTTCCATCCTCTGCCACACTTCCGATATTGTTGTAGTCAATGATAAAGGAATAATACAGTCGGCTGATCTCATATCCTGTCTGGCTGAAGAATCCGGTTTTGTCATACTTAATCTTCACATCAGGAGAATAGATATTGATACGGTCTATCTGAAGGGGCTGACTGATTACATTTGTAATCCATGTGCCCAGAGCACGGACGTTTATCTTGTATGCGCCGATGACTCTGACAAAATACTCCCCGTCCTCGATCAGATCGTCCAGCTGATCTCTCATGGTCAGAAGCACAGCCTTCTTATCTGTATTTCTGCCTGCCACTGCCTCCAGCTTTTCCAGGGCTTCATTCAGGGTTGTCCTGGCTTCCACAAGCTGATCATGCAAATCCGGCAGGGTTGCCTCCAACTGATAGCTCCGGTAGGTGTCAGGGGCCACGCCGGTGACCTTAATAACCTGACGGTAGATGTTGTTCAACTGCTGTACCGACTCCTCCACCAGACCTACGATTTCCGAAAACTCACCCAGCACTACCTCCATGCGGAGAACGTGATGTCCCTGTTCCAAATAGAAGCGATAAGGCTCGCCGTTTTCATCCGCCAGCTTATCCTCCCGCCAGCTCTGGCTGTAATTGAAAGCGTAATCGTTCATCTCCGCAAAGGGCACCTCCCCGTCGATGGTGATGCGGCGGGACACGTGAATACCTCTGGAGAAATTCTGCTTGTCATAGAGGGAAATGCAATAATAGCCGTCCTTTAAAATATCAAACTCCCACTCAATCCACTGCCCTACCAGTCTCCAGGAATTGCCGCCGATGGAGTTGTTCAAAAGAGCCTTGGCGCTTGAAGGCGAAACCGAAGGAGATGACTGATCCTGTTGGGGATAAAGCATCTGGGAGGATGTCTTGGTGGCATATTCTCCTTCAAGCAGGATGTGGGTGCCGGTGGTATCCGAAGCTCCCGCGGCATCCCAGCCGGCCTTAATCTCTGCGTAGCTTTTAACCTCCTGCGCATTGCTCAAGATCAGTTTGTTGATCAGCATGGGCTCTCTCAATGACACTATGCTGATGGTATGCTCTCCTGCCTCCAGATAAACGGAGAGAGGCTCGGTGACATAACCGTCGCTGTCATACAGGTATCTGGTCTGCCACTCCGGTATCTCTATTGTCTTGGGCTTCACATCATTGCCCTGATTGTCCTTCTCCCAGTTCATGACCGTAATACCGTTCTTGTCTGTTCTGGTGTCTTCTACATGATTGGTCCACACCCTGGGGAAAGTCAAAAGCGCCATCTCCTCAAAGGGCAGTGCACCGTCCACGAACACGCTCCGCTGAATATCAGAGTTTTTGCCCTCCGTGGGATAATAGACCACCGAGAGATTGTACATGCCGCTCTGGGCCACATTCACTTCAAACTCAATCAGGGAGTCCTCTCCCGTCAGCACGCTGTCTCCCGCCATTCCCTCATAATCCGAATAAACTTCCGGCTTCGCAGGCGCATCACTCTCCTCATACCTGACGAAACCCGAAGCAGGAATCTCAACCACGGTGTCGGGATAAGCCGCATCCAAGTGCAATGCCTTATACTCCTTGTAGGAAGGAATGGAGTCATCCACATTGTAGGTGCTTATCATCTCGTCAAACTCATCCATAGACCAGTCTGTCTTTGCTTTTGACTCCATGCCCGCAACAGGCAGCATAGTGAGTACCATCGATGCAAGAAGGACAGATGCTATCGACTTTTTCAAAACTTTAGCTTGCTTCATTGTTTTCCCCTTTTCCGCGCCATGCACATATTTTAAAGCTTTTTATCAAACCATTGTTCTTCTCCCGGCTCCGCTTCAGGCGTATAGGCCTGAAGCACCCTTTCCATCAAAAAGGTCAGCGCCAGACACCACAGCCCCGGCACAAAGGAAATGCAGGGAATCGGAAGAACATAAATCATAAGTAAAACCACTGCCGCCGAACCGGCAATACTTAAAACCGTCACCGGCAGGAACCTTATGCTCATCAGAAAACTTAAGTGTAAAATTCCCGTCAGCTTCATCTCGAACCTGGAAAGTACCGGAAAAACATAAATCATCACGCAGATGCTGACAATGATCAATGCATCATACAGCCCCGCCCCCGGCGACCCTTTCCACTGTCCCGTCCCGGCATAGTACCTGCCGAAAAACAGTAATCCCAGCCAGACAGCAGCCAGTAAAGTAAGCAGAATCCCTTTTTTCAGCGTCCTCTTTACAGAAGAGAAAAACTCACGCACCGGATATCCTCTTTCCCGGCGGATGCTTTTCATCGTTGCGTAATACAGTGATGCAAGAGCCGGCCCCAGAGTAACCACCGGCACACAGCACAGCAGGAAAGCCATATTCAGCAGTATGATCTCCCCTGACTTATTCAGCAGGCCCACTATCTTTCCGTCGTTTGCCAGCATGCCTCCGGAATCCTTTTTCTTCATAAGAACATTCAGCTCCTTATTTCCTGATAGGATACTCCTTAAGATCCGGAAGCTCATCCAGGGTGATGACCGCTTCGTTTTCATAAAAGCGTTTCAACGCCTCAGCTTCCGTGTACTTCTCGCTGTAGGCGAAAATGGATGTATCCTTTGCCGCGAACTCACCGCTCCAGGTACACCAGAATCCCCACATAGCTCCGTCTCTTACCGCCAGATCAGGGTCAAATACACAGCCGTTCTCGGAGAGGACCACCATCTTCTTTGCCTCCGTATAGTCCACAGCCTCCAGGTATTTGTTGACCTGAGAGGTGTATACCCGTTCGCCGGGATAAATATCCTCACCGATGATGTCAACGTATTCGTCTCCGGGATACCAGTCCTTGTTCTGGCCGTTCCAGACCCAGATCAGATTATTCAGTCCATATTCATTGGTCAGCTTGTCATAGAGCAGTCTGTACAACTGTATGTAAGGTTCCGCACCTGCAGCTCCCCACCAGAACCACCCGCCGCTGGCCTCGTGGAGCGGTCTCCAGAGAATGGGAACTCCCGCCTCCTGCAAGATCAGCATCTGCTGTGCAATAGCGTCAATATCCTGCATCAGCAGATCATACCCTGACCTGTCCTGGCCGTTCATGACCTTGGCCAGGTCAAGATTGGTATACTCCGCATAAAACCCGCTGTACCAGTTTCCGGTCAGATATTTTGAAGGAGCATTCCAATGCCAGCAGAAAGTGACGATACCGCCCTGCTCCCAGCACTGAATGGCCAAATCCGTGGAACGTCCCTTGCTCCCGTGTTCCACAAAGGAGGGAGTATATTCCATAAAGTCAAGTCCCAGCACCGCCGGTGTCTTTTCCGTCACCTTTTTGACAACCTGAAATTCTTTCCCGTTGATTCCCGTGTCACAGTACTGCCCTGAAAGGATTTTGGTACCATAACTGTCCGCCAGATAGCTCATCAGACGCTTTGCGTTATCCGTAGCATTCTTGTTGACAAGTTCTGCGGAGACCTGATAGGTTGACGCCGGTATCGGCTTCGATGTGGTTATTTTCAAGTAGTCCAAATCAATCCATCCCCAGTATTTAGAAACGGAAACCTCATGTTCTCCTGCCGTCAGGTAGACTCTGCTGATTCCCGACTCCGTAAAAGTTTTCTCGTCCGTCACCAGATTTCCCAGAGCCTCACCGTCCACGCTCACGTAATTTTCCTTATGATCGCCGGCCGCACTGCTGAACCACAGATCATAAAAGCCATCCCCGGGAATCTCCACGCTGAAGATACAGGCATCTCCGTCATTTTGAAAACCGATGGCGTATCCGCCTCCGCTGCATTCCGGCTTTCCCGTATCCCCGTGCACACTTCCGGTAAAAGCGGCATCCTCCGCTTCCAAGATTGCTATCACTTCAGGTACAAATTCTTCCGGTTCCGCTTCTCCCGGTCCCTCTGCGGTATCTCCCCCGCAGCCTGCAAGCTGGCTGCCGGATAAGGACAACAGCATCAGATACGCCGCAGTTTTTTTCCATCTTTTCATAATAAAACTCCCTGTAAAGCCAATTATTTTAACTAATTTTAGCTTTGCGTTAGTTAAATTATAAATCTTTTATAATATTAATTCAATCTCTTTCTGCATTCTGTTCGTCGATTTTACCATATTACCAATTTCGTTTTTTTTTTTTTGTGCAAAATATATAAAGGACTGGTTTGTTGTTAAAAGCTGTGTGTTATAGA
>CAMWJV010000161.1 GCA_947174665.1 uncultured Lachnospiraceae bacterium | reverse complement strand
TTTCAAGCAGAAGACGGCATACGAGCTGCTCAGGAGTCTCGTGGGCTCGGAGATGGGTTTAAGAGACAGATATTCACTTATGCATCACTGGGAAACAGTGTTTATCTCATGCGGACGGAGTACCCGAAGAATGGGGGAGCGACGCGGCTGTGTGTGCAGATTTATGACAGCGACACAAAGGAGACGGAGAAGAATATTTTTACACTTGAAATTCCGGGACACGAAGACGGAGATATTGTCTCCATGGATTTGACAACAAAGCAGGAACTGTCCCTTAAGCTGGCATCGTCGGAAGGTGAAAACGATTACATTCTGGTGAAGACCGATCTGCAGGGAACGGTACTGGAAGTGGAGGAGACCTTCCCGAATGCGGATGATTATCCCTGGAACCAGGATTATTTGCTCTTGACTCGTGTGTTTCCACTCACGGACGGAAGCGTTATACTCAGCCGTTGGGATGAGGCAAAACAGGCATCTGTTCTGACACGGTTTGATGAGGAGACCGGAGAAAAAAAGTCGATGGGTACACTGGACGGGGATTTTTTGAGTGCGCTCTGCAGTGATGAGGAGGGCAGCCTGTATTATTATTCGTCAACTGGCTGTATTATCCGTTGGGATGTGGAGAAGGATGTCAAAGAAGAACTTACGACTCCATTGTATAAGGAGGGAATTAACATTTACGGCACTGCCGGTCTGATATGGAATAAGCAGGGTGAACTTCTGCTCTGCGACCTGAGACAGGACAGTGCATCCCTTTATGTGCTGACAAGGGAGAAGCCGATTTCGGAAAAGGAGATTCGGCTGGTCTGTGTAGAAAATCCTGCCGGAGCCGATTATATGCAAAGAATGACGGCTGTGTTTTCCCGTGAGCAAGATGTTCCCATTGTAATGGAGGGGCTGAACGAATCGGATTATACAGATTATAGGAACAGGGTATTTGCGGAGCTTGTGGCAGGGAAAGGCCCGGATATTCTGTTTGTGTCCTATGAAGATATGGAAATTCTGCAGGATAAGGGACTTCTGTGTGATCTGTCAGAGATGATCTCAGAGGACACACTGAGCAAGATGATTCCAAGCGTGATAGAGCTTGGGAGTGTAAACGGCCAGTTGACAGGCATTACACCGGAGATAATTTTTGAAACTGTGTTCACCGGGAATGAGACATGGAAGGCGAACAGCTGGACCATTTCAGAGTTCACAGATATTTTAAAGGAAAGAGAACATTGGGACTGGCCGGTGAGCTTCTCTTCGGACAGAATAAGTTACTATACACTGTTTTGGATGATGTTCTGCAATGATCTGAGCCATTCACCATTTTTGGATCTGGAGCAGGGAAAATGCAGTTTTGACAGTCAGGAGTTTATTGATATTTTAAATCTCTGTAAAAAATACGGACAACCATCCTCCGAAACAAGAAGCTGGGAAGAACGCTCCCGGATGCTGCGGGAGGGAGAATGCCTTGCTGAAATAAGCATTCTGTATGACGGATTTTATGGGTTTTCAAGCACTATGCTGGCATTAGGTGACAATTGTCATATTATCGGATTCCCCGGCGAGGACGGAAGCAGCAGTTTCATTACGGGTTATTCCCAGGGGTATCTGGCAGTGAATATCAACGCAGAGCATAAGGAGGAGATAAAGGACTATCTTAATTTTCTTCTGAGCTATGAGAAGCAATATGAAGTCTACGGCAGCAGTGTGAGACTGGATGTCATCCGGGACAGTATAGTATATGACAGGGACGGTGAGCACCTTATACAGCGGACCACTGCAGAGCCTAATGGGCCGATACGGGATATTCCGCTGAAGCCTGACGGCACTTCTTTTCTGGAGGAGTATTTGGAGTTTATACAGAACTGCAAACCGGATCCGGCCAGAATTCCACAGCTATCTGAGATCATCGGGGCTGAGCTGCAGAGTTGTTTTGAAGGAGGTAAGAGCGCGGAGGATGCGGCGGCTACCATACAAAACCGGATACAACTGTATCTGGATGAGACAATGCAATAGTTGACATCCGGCAAAGATGTTGCTATATTTAAACATAATGAAAAAATGAGGTGGGATTTCCATGCAGAAAAAAGTATTTCAGTTATTGGTTGACAATACATCCGGCGTGCTGAGCCGTATTTCCGGTCTGTTTTCCAGGCGGGGCTACAATATCGAGAGCATCACGGCAGGCGTGACGGCGGATCCAAGATTTACCAGGATCACTATTGTAGCTTCCGGTGATGACGAGATTTTGGAGCAGATTGAAAAGCAGGTGGAAAAGCTGGTGGATGTCAGAGATATCCGGGAGCTGAAGCCGGAGGAGAGCGTATACCGGGAGTTGGTCCTGATCAAGGTACATGCAACAAAGGAGCAGCGCCAGGATGTGATTGCGGTTGTGGATTCCTTCCGGGCGAAGATAATCGACTTTGCGCCGGAGAGTCTGGTGATAGAGCTGACGGGAAATCAGCAGAAGGTGGAGGCATTTATCCGGCTGATGGAAGAGTACGGCATTCTGGAGCTTGCAAGAACCGGAATCGCCGGTCTCGGAAGAGGCACAGACCATATTATTTATCTGGATGAGTAGTAACAATATATCAAGTTAGCTCCAGGGGAGTTTCCGGTGGCAAAGGCGTGCACGGCACATGTGCCCTTGACAACAGGCGCTGCTCCTGCCAGTTATATAAATTGAAAAACAAAAACGGAGGAAAAGAAAATGGCAAAGATTTTTTATCAGGAGGATTGTAATCTGTCTTTACTGGAGGGAAAGACCATTGCAATCATCGGTTACGGCAGCCAGGGACATGCGCATGCATTGAACCTGAAGGATTCAGGATGTCATGTCATCATCGGTCTGTACGAGGGATCCAGGTCCTGGGACAAGGCAGTAAAGCAGGGATTTGAGGTGTATACGGCGGCAGAGGCGGCTAAGAAGGCCGACATCATCATGATCCTGATCAACGATGAGAAGCAGGCAGACCTGTACAAGAAGGATATTGAGCCCAATCTGGAGGAGGGCAATATGCTGATGTTTGCCCATGGCTTCAATATTCATTTCGGCTGCATCGTACCTCCTGCAAATGTGGATGTCACCATGATCGCGCCCAAGGGACCCGGACACACCGTGAGAAGCGAGTATCAGGAGGGCAAGGGAGTTCCCTGCCTGATCGCTGTAGAGCAGGATGCTACCGGAAAGGCACAGGATCTGGCACTGGCTTATGCTCTGGGCATCGGCGGTGCAAGGGCAGGCGTTCTGGAAACCACCTTCCGCACCGAGACTGAGACAGATCTGTTCGGCGAGCAGGCAGTTCTGTGCGGCGGCGTATGTGCGCTGATGCAGGCAGGCTTTGAGACACTGGTGGAGGCCGGCTACGACGAGAGAAACGCTTATTTTGAGTGTATCCATGAGATGAAACTGATCGTCGATCTGATTTACCAGAGCGGCTTTGCAGGCATGAGATATTCCATCTCCAACACTGCTGAGTACGGCGATTATATCACCGGACCCAAGCTGGTTACCGAGGAGACCAAGAAGACCATGAAGAAAATCCTGAGCGACATTCAGGACGGATCCTTTGCAAAGGAATTCCTGCTTGACATGTCTCCCGCAGGAAAGCAGGTTCACTTCAAGGCTATGAGAAAGCTGGCTTCCGAGCATCCCGCAGAGAAGGTTGGCGAGGAGATCAGAAAGCTTTACAGCTGGAACAACGAAGAGGACAAGCTGATCAACAACTAAGCTTGTATCAGCAACTAAGTTGTGTTAATGACTTTATTATACTTACCTTTAAAATATTCCGCACACCGTAGAAATACTTCGGTGTGCGGTTTTTCTTTTTTCTTAAACTCTCTTTAGAATTTCTTTTCTTTTTTGTGGCAGGTCTTTTTAGGTTTCATGGTTATACTAATCTCAATGAGGAGAAATGATTATGGAGATTGAAACACTGACTTTTTATTTTACGAAATACGGCGCCATCGCTATATTTGTGGTTGTCTTTCTTGAATATCTGAACCTGCCGGGATTTCCGGCGGGGATTATCATGCCGCTGTCGGGTGTTATGGCCGCACAGGGAAACATTCCTTTTGCATGGGTCATGGTGATAACCGTCGCAGCAGGACTGCTGGGAAGTCTGATGCTGTACGGACTCGGCAGAAAGGGAGGCGAGGTATTTTTAAATGCCTACATCAAACGCTTCCCGAAACAGAAAGAATCTTTGGAAAAGGTTCTGGACTGGATCCGAAAAAAGGGTTCTCTGGGCGTATTTTTGGGAAAACTGCTTCCTATGGTGCGCACACTTATCTCTATTCCGGCAGGTGTCATCAAAATGGATATGACAAAGTATATTTTCAGTTCAACCTGCGGAATATTTATATGGAATTTCGTGTTTGTGGGTGCGGGTTATGTGCTGGGAGACCAGGTATTCAAAATATTTGGGTGAAAAGGCAGGAGGATGAAATGCGGATTGCACTTATGACGAACAATTATAAACCAATTATGGGAGGAGTACCAATCTCCATTGAGCGGCTGAAGCGCGGGCTGGAAGCACAGGGGCATGAGGTGACTGTCTTTGCTCCTACCTATGAGGAACAGGAGCAGGAGGAAAATGTATTCCGGTATGCCACCTGTATGAAACATTTTATCGGGGGAATTGTTCTTCCCAATCCCTTTGACATAAGAATTGAAAAGGAGTTCAGAAGACAAAAATTTGACATTATCCATGTACATCATCCCATGCTGATCGGAAGGATGGCTGTATATCTTTCAAAAAAATACGGCATCCCACTTGTATTTACTTATCACACCCGCTATGAAAAATATGTGGAATGTTACACGAAGGGCCTGGGAAAATTGGAAGGGGTAATGCCGATTTATCTGCATACATTCCTTAGGCACTGTGACTTTATATTTGCTCCTACTGCCGGGATCCGGGAGTACCTTGAGGAAACATGCAGAGTGCCATGGTACAGACTCGGAATTCTTCCCACAGGCATTGAGGACAGAAATTTTTCTGTGACAGAAGAAGAAAAGAATCGGATTCGGAGCAAATATATGTATACGGCACATACAGATCGGGAGATGCCCTTTTTCCTCACTGTGTCCAGGATGGCGCAGGAAAAGAATGTGGCCTTTTTACTGGAGAGTCTGGCACTGTTTAAAAAACGTTACGGCAAGCCTTTCCGCATGGTAATAGTGGGAGACGGACCGGACAGAGTGCGGTATGAGAGACTTTGTGAGGAGTTTGATCTTATGAATGAAGTGGTATTCACGGGAATGCTGCCAAACGAGGAGACGGCTGCTTATTTTGCGGCGGCAGATGCCTTTCTTTTCGCCTCAAAGACGGAGACTCAGGGAATCGTGATCCTTGAGGCATTTGCAGGCGGCACTCCGGTGCTGGCGGTTCGTGCTTCCGGGGTAGAGGACCTGGTAGATACCGGCGTCAACGGGATTTTGACAGATGAAGATCAGGATACTTTTGCAGAGATGCTGCTTGATTTCTGCCAGGGACGGATAAACAGAGCGCAGATGTCGGAAAATGCCTGTGCTGCCGGGTTGCTGTATCGGGAAGAAACGGTTGCACAGGAAGCGGCCCGCGTCTATAATGAAGTGGTGAGAGCACGGCATATGAGGACTTATTCAGGCGCGCTGCAGGCGTAAGACTTGTGGTATACTTCCCGGTATGTCACAGTTTCCGGTGTTATGTCTCCGGTTGCAGTGTAATACAGCATGCTTCCGGCAGAGTCATGACCCGGTATCATTTTGACACGCTTTCGCTCAGGGCTCCACGCAGCGGACGCATAAGGCTGCAAAGTACGCAGCCTAAGCGCCGGCGTTACGCACGGTCAAAATGCTTACCGTGCCATGAATCCGCCTGGATATACGCGAAGACAATACACGAGCCTGCCTGCATTGCAGTTTTCTGTATGTAACCAGTCCGGTCGGGAAGCGCGGCACGGAGGATTTTCGACTGTGCAAGACGTTGGTGCTTAGTGACCGTACTTTGGTCACTTATGCACCATTACGTCGCGCCCCAAGCGAAAGCGGGTCGAAAATACTCTGCGCCGTGATAAAACACGACCGGACGGAGGGATATATAATACTGCGCCGTGGTAGCCCGACCGGACGGAAATATATAACTATGCCATGTTACGGCAGGCAGACAATGCGGCTGTGCCGGTATGAGAAATAAAAACATGAGGGGAAAACAGAATAATGGATAAAAAGTATAAAATTTTGGTGGTGGAGGATGACAAGGAAATTCGGGAGGGGATTGAAATCTATCTGCGGAATCAGGGCTATCAGGTTTTTCAGGCAGCGAATGGTGCGGAGGGACTGAAGGTAGTGGAGCAGGAGGAACTGCATCTGGCAATCGTGGACATCATGATGCCCGTAATGGATGGTATCACTATGCTGATGAAGCTGCGGGCCATGGAGCAGGAGTTCCCGATCATCATGCTCTCGGCTAAATCTGAGGAAGTAGATAAGATCATGGGACTGAACATGGGGGCGGATGACTATGTGACAAAGCCCTTTACGCCGCTGGAACTGCTGGCACGGGTAAACTCCCACCTGAGAAGATATTCCAAATACCTGGATGCAGTGAATGTAGAGGGCGGCGGAGAACATATTTATACCATAGGCGGTCTGGAGTTGAACGAGGACACCGTGGAGGTATCTGTGGACGGGGAGCCTGTAAAGCTGACCCCTATGGAGTTTAAAATAGTACATCTGCTTATCAGGAACCCGGGCAGGGTATTTTCTGCCGATGAGATATACGAGAGAATCTGGAATGAAAAAGCAGTGAACACGGACACCATCATGGTA
>CAMWJV010000160.1 GCA_947174665.1 uncultured Lachnospiraceae bacterium | reverse complement strand
GTATAAAAATAATATTGTTTCAATCCCACTGCCGGGGGAAAGATTGTTTTTTCAGAGACGGGAATTTTTTCGTATGCTCCTCCACCTCTGCTTCGGGAAGGTCTTGAAAAACAGGCGCTTCATAAAAACTGCCTCCGAAACTGCTCAGCCCGCCGGGAACCAGCTCATATCCCATAAATGCGCCAAAATTCTTTCCTTCGGATGTAGTAATGCCAAACTTATCACAGGTGGTAAAACCCCGAAGCGGATAGTAATCCGGTTCCCCGAAAATCACGATTCCGGGATACCCCGCCTTCCTCGCCAGCGCCAGGGTCTCCTCCAAAAGCATCTTCCCCGTCCCGGTTCCATGCCAGTCAGGGTCAACACAAAGAGGACCGAAGGTCAGGATTTCTTTTGTCTCCTCGCCCTTCTTCAGCCAGGCCCTGCTGTACATAATACAGCCGATGACTTTCCCTTCCTTCACCAGAATCCGGGAAATATCCGGCAAATACTCCTCTGACCTGCGCAGCTTATGTACCAGCAAATGCTCGTCGCAGCCCCGGTGATGCTTATTCCAGAAGGCTCTCATGGTCATCTCTTCCGTGGCATGATAATCTGCTTCCCGCTCCGGTCTTATTTCCACCTCATCCCGCGTCAGCTTCTTTTTCCTGTTCAGCAGAATCCCCAGGTCCAGCCGTACCTCCTTGCGCTCCAGATCCCTGTTGCTATAACAGCAGGAGTCAAAACCGATAAGCGTGAATCCCTCCCGCAGATAAAAAGAAATGGCTCCCACATTGCAGGACTGAGTCTCCAGAATCAACGCCCGTCTTCGCTCCAGACGCGCCTGCTCCTTCGCGACGGCCATCAGGGCATGAGCCATTCCCTGCCTTCGGTAATCCTCATGTACCCAGAGTTCCGTCACCATAAGTCTGTTGGACCACTCCTCGGGACAGGTCTCAATGCAGGCAATCATCTCTCCGCTTTGCCCCAGCACCCCCCAGGCATAAGCCTTCTCCCAGAAGTCCTGGTACAGCCTATCCGGGAAATCGTACTCTTCAGGGTAATGGCTCACCGGCTCCGGAAATCTTTTTTTCTCCAGGCTGACCTGAAAGCCATTCTCCCTGCTGCCCACTGTCACATCAAAATACTCGTCTGTAGTATATCTCATGGGAATGACAGTTCCCTTCCACTTCTCCTTAGGTAAAGGAACAATTTCATATTTTAAATTTGTTGATTTTACACTCATACCTGTTACCCGCCGGTTGCATTTGAATTCCGGCCGGTGCCTTTTGATATCTGACACCGGCCGGAACTTTTCGTCATATACAGAGCTCTGATCTATAAAAGATTCTCCACCTTTGCAAATCTTTCCTTCTCCGCCTCAATCTGCTGCTCATTACCCACAACACACAGGAACTCATCATCCAGAAATGCTTTGATATACTTTGAAAGTCCGCGTATATCCTCAGGCCCCGCATCCAGCACTTCATCCCTTGATTTCTGCAGCATCTCCTGGGTCATGCCGGTAAAATAATACTGTCTGGAACGGTGTCCCTTGCCAGCCGCAGTAAGCGGGGTATCCAGCTCGCTGACAGCGCCTATGATATACTGAGTCATGGTCCTCTCATCCGCCTCATAGTTGGCAATAAAATCTACCGCCTTTTCAAACACATCCACGGTCTGTCCCAGGTTAGGGTCACGGTAAGAGCAGAAATAACTGCTGCCGTCCCTGTAAAACCCACACATACAACCATAGGCTCCGCCTTTGACACGGATATTGACCCACAAGTATTCGTATCCCATCATGACACGAAGCACGTTTAACGCGCCGGTATAGGAAAGCCCCTTTTTGCGGAAATTGCCCGCCCGACATACATAATCCACCTGGCCCGGAGTGGTAAGTCCTTCATTCTTCTTCACAGGCACAGGTGCATAAGCCGCCTTCTCCACCTCACAGGTATACAGCTTTTCTTTTAACGCCTTCACCGGTCCTTCCAGCTTCTCCAGTTCGGCACCATCACCCGTAAAATCAATCATCAGATTTTCCGGACGGAATATCATCTTACAGAGCGTCTGAAGCTTTTCAATAATTTCATCCTTCTTCTCCTCGAACTCTCCCTCCAGCTCACAGGTCAGGCGATACTGACCCACACCGCTCAGCATCTCTTCCACTGCGTCCTTGACCCCGCCGTAAGAAAGAGCTCTCTGAATTGCAACCCCATGTCCTGCCTGGTTTGCATATTCGCGGAACTTGGAATTGTTCTCCGCAAGAATCTCCTTCAGCCTTTTGACATCCGTAACGTCTGTGGTGAGAATCAGCTCCTCCATAAGCTCTATGGCCTTGGGCAGATTCTCATACAGCGCCTTGGTGCACACCTCCATCGTCATGGTATACCTGTCAGGATCATCGGCACTCCCGTAATTGTTCTGGGCCACAAAAATCTCGCCCGTCACCAGATTCACCTCACTGCACAGTTCCCCGTAAGTATAGTGCGCCGTATTCATGTTAAAGAATACATTTTTCAGAATGCCAAGATAGGGGAAATATGCTTCCGGTATATCCTTTATCTTAAACACCAGCCTGAAGTAACCGATACCATTTGTAAAAATGTCATGATGCAATGCCAGGGTATCCCCCAGCTTTTTCTCCTGATTGTAGATAGGTGCCGCCTGACGCTTCAAATCCTCTCTGCTCAGAAGAGGAATCTTCGCTATATCTTCCGGAGCATCCGCTGTTTCCCTGAACTCATTCAGCCTGTCCATCATAGCGCGCACATCCGCAAGCTCCTGTTCACTCATACCTGCCTTTATCTTCGCCAGCTTTTCCTTCAGGGCAGATTCCTGACTTGCAGCCAGTCCCTCCTTCGGCAGGAGGACTACCATAGCAGAGTGAGGATTCTCCAAAATATACTTTCGGATAATCTGTTCAAAATATCCCTCTTTAACCTTCTTTCTCAAGGCAGCATAAGTCTCATTTGCCTCAATATGAATAAAGGCCTTTTTATCGTCATACAGCCAGCTGTCCAGCATCTGCAGGCCGTACATCAATCCCTTGGGAGTGGTTCCGAAATCCGCCTCACGATACCTGAACTCATAGTGATTGATGGCGGAAAGCAACGCCTTTTCATCAAAGCCGTTCTTTACAATTCCTTCCAACACCTCCCGGATTACAGCCTTAAACTCTTCTTCTCTGGATACAGAAGTTCCCTTAGCAACCACACCGAAATAAGGCTGTTTGATACCGTTGTCGTACATGCTGTACACGTCCTTGCCAATCCCCTTGTCGATCAAAGCCTTTTTCAGAGGGGCACCGGGAACGGTACACAGCGCAAAATCCAACACCTTCATGGCTATCACAAGCTCCCTGTCCAGGCAGTCTCCCGCCGAGAAGCACTGTGCCAGATAAGTATTCTCCTCCGGATTTTCCCCGCTGCCCAGAGGAAATTCTTTTACATGGCGAACCGGCTTCTCAAAAACAGGCTCCTCTGCAATCTCGGAATCCACTTTAAGATAGTCAAACTTTGACAGATACTGCTCATCAATGTAGGTCAGTTTTTCCGCCATATCCATATCGCCATACAGGTAAATATAGCTGTTGGAGGGATGATAATAGGTTCTGTGGAACTCAAGAAACTGCTCGTAGGTCAAATCCGGTATATTTTCCGGGTCGCCGCCTGACTCAACCCCATACGTAGTATGAGGATACAGCGCTGTCGGTACTTCCCGCCACAGTATACTGTCGGGGTTGGAAAAGGCTCCCTTCATTTCGTTATATACCACACCATTGTATATCAGTTCACCCTCATCGTTCAGTTCATAATGCCACCCCTCCTGCCGGAAAATTGCCTCGTTCCGGTATGTATTGGGGTAAAATACCGCATCCAGATATACGTGCATCAGATTCTGAAAATCCTTGTCATTGCAGCTTGCCACGGGATATACTGTCTTGTCCGGATAAGTCATGGCGTTCAGAAATGTATTCAGGGAACCTTTCACCAGTTCCACAAAAGGATCCTTCACCGGGAAGTCTTTTGAACCACATAGTACCGAATGCTCCGTAATATGTGCAACACCCGTGGAATCCTTAGGTGTTGTGCGAAAGCCCACATAAAACACCTTATTGTCATCGTTGTTGGAAACCAGAGCCACCCTCGCTCCGGTCTTTTTATGCCGGCAGAGGTAAGTTACGCTGTCAATATCCTTGATCTCCCTCCTCTCCAGCACCTCGTAAGCAGTTAAATCTTCTACTCTCATCTTTCTTCTCCTTCATAATATTATTTTTTGTAACTATTCAGTTCCATGAGGCTTTAATAGTTACCTGTCTGCTCAATACACATCACGGGGCCTTCCGCTGCGGTGCCCTCACAGCCCCATCAGCGCAAGCTTGCTCACGGAAATTTCCTGAATAACAAGCCCGCAGGCTTCCTTCTCCTCCTTTGTCATCCCCGTAAGCTGCTCTATGGTCAGCTGCTTTGTCACATACTCTCTTTTCCTTCTGCCAAAGGGAGTTTTTCTCTCTTCGATAATGTTGACCTTAATCCGGGCCTTCATCTGCCTGTAAAGCTTCACCAGAAATCCTGTTGGCGCCAGATAGTACAGATGGCTCTCCAGCGTATCCTCACTGTCCGCCTCAGGCAAAATATACTTTTGTACCAGCATACGGAATTTAAACAGCACATCCTCCGCCTCAAGAAGCTCGGCAAAGGTATATTTGCACCCCACATAGAGCCGACCCGTATCCTGTATACTGTATTTATAATCCTCATAAATTGTCTGATTCATCGCACACCCTCAACTGTATGTCCTCGATTTTATACCCACTCATCCGGCAGGCATCCAGAATTACCTTCAGGGAGAGCCCCGATTCCCGGGCCAGTTCTTCCGGTGTCACCTTCCTGTGAAGCTCCTCTGCCAGTTCCCCGGCCCTGTCCGCCACCAGATTAACCTTGTCCGCTATCTTCCGGTCTGTCTTTTCGTTTGCGGCATTCTCCTGAATGTAATCCTCCATGGCATCCATCATCAGCCTGACAAGCATCCCCGGTGCCTCAGAAGGTTTTTCCAGACTGCCCAGCATACTCACTCCCATTGCAAGCGCCAGATTTCCCTCTCCGATCAAATCCTCCAGAAACACTCCCTGCCCGGCGTAAAGTTTTGCTATATCAATGACATCCCGCAGATAGTTTTGTATCAGCTTCTGCTGTGCCTCCTCTTCCCCCGCCATGGCGGACAGGGTAAACGCCTCAATCTCACCGGGACTATACGCGGGCAGAGCAGCAATTTCATTCAAATAATCCTGCAGATAGCTTCTCTCCTCGTCCGTCAGATACTCGTCCAAATCCACAGGCTGCCCGATTCCTACCTTATGCTTTACCAGATAATCAAAGACCATCTGCATCTGCTGCTCGCCCAGCTGCTGCTCCGCAAATGCTTCCCTGACCTGCTCCTCACTGACACAGTTCCCCTGCTCCCGCGCCTTTGCGCGTACCGCCTCCAGCGTCCGTGCAAATAAAATCTCTCTGCTCTGGCTCATGCCGCCTCCCTCTTCGTACAAATCAAACATGTTGTTATCAGACTGCGTACTTTGTACTTCCGGGAAGAATTGCTTTGCAATTCTTCTAGGTCTGACTTAGAATTTCTTGGATAACATCCTTTGTTATCCTTAGAAATTCTTCAGACCTTGTGCTGATGTGTAAACAAATGATTCTGGCAATATTCATAATTTCCGTTACACTTGGAACAGAATCGGAATTCCAGCGTCGGGTCATCTTCCTCCGACCTGCCGCAGACAGCACACTTGTGCTTTGTGATCCTCGGGTTTGGATTGCGTCTGATGTCCTGCTTAAATTCCATCTTCCGTCTGACCTGCTTAGGACTTAAATGCATATGATTCCTTGAGCGCAGCCAAAAAATCAGGATATTCAGGAGAGATGCGGCAATGGCTGCCACACCGAACCAATACACCGCATATGTGGAACGACCTATCCTAAAATATTCAACCATCTGTAACACCAGTACAGCCCCGTAAATGAATCCCAAAACTTTCACTTTGACTGGAACCACAAACATCAGGAGCACCTCCGCATTCGGGAAGGTTGCCGCATATGCAAGAAATATGGACATGTTGATAAAATAGGTGCTGAACAGTTGTGCTCCGTTAATACAAAGCCCTTCCATTGCAAGAGAGGCCGCCTCTCCATAGACAAGGTAAAGCACTCCCATACACACAAAACTCGCCAAAACAGTCAGCAGAATCCCGGTAAAAATGTATACGTTATACTGCCATGTCCCCCACACCTTTTCCAGCGTAGTCCCAAGACTCAAATAGAACGTCAGCATGATAATTGTAAAAATGTTAAAGGAAGAGGGCGGCGAAATGACCCATGTCAAAAGCCTCCAGACCTGCCCGTGCAGAATCGCATAGGGATTCAGTGTCAGGTAATTCATGATCGAAGGCGCGATCCAGGTGAAAAGATATCCCGCCACATAACAGCCTATCAGAATATAAGTCAGATTCGGAATGGCATACTTTCCGAATTTCTTTTCCCATTTGCTCATAATTTATAGTTCCTTTCGCACCTGCATCTTCCGAAAAAACATGAATACATTGTACCATGCCCCCCTTTATAAGTAAACCAAGCATTTCCATTTTTTATAGAAAAATCAGTATTTTAATAAACATTTCATCCCTTTTGTTCGTTGCTTTTTTATCATTTGTGTCGTATAATAGCCTAGTGTGTCGGATTGTGTCGGCACGAACAGTTTTAAATGAACTCGGTCAGCAAAAGGACAACTCACAGGAAGGACGTGTCTGCATGGAAATGACCACCAACGCTGCATCCCTCGGCATCGACATCGGTT
>CAMWJV010000159.1 GCA_947174665.1 uncultured Lachnospiraceae bacterium | reverse complement strand
GGAGGAACAGCAGGAAAAAAAAAACTGGGCCAAATGGGCCAGTGATGCTTCCCACAACAGTTACTACACCCACCCCACGCACACCCCTTATGACCAGGGCTTTTCCATTGCAGCTGTTGTGTGCGGCCTTCTTTCCATCACCCTCAGCTGTTGTCCCCTTTCTCTGTCTCTGGGCGCAATGGGTATCCTCTTTGCCGTACTGTGCCACCGGAAAAGCAAACCCTTATACGGCAACAGCCGCATGGGGCTTTATCTCAGCATTTTCGGATGCATCTACGGAACCGTGAATCTGATATACCTGGTTATACACAATTTGAAAAATCCTGTTTTCATGCAGCAGATATATCAAATATATGAGAGCTTGTAACCAGACAAATTGTTTCAGGAGGCAGCTTATGAATCTTTCTGTCGGAGCTTTTAACAGTAATACTTACACAAACCGGATGGGCGGAATGCCCGTTATCTCCCGCGGCGAGGAGCAGAAAGCAGTTCTGACTCCCGCTGAAGAGGCAAAAAAGGAAGAAAAAGAGCAGGAAAAAAAGGAACTCATGGGAATAGAAGATCCCATGAAAAAAGAGAATCCTGCGGAGCCCAGGAAACCCGGGGATAAGAAAAAGCCCGGAGAGGAATGCCAGACCTGCAAGGAACGCAAATATCAGGACGGTTCCGACGAGATGGTTTCCTTTAAGAGTGCTGCCCATATTTCACCGGAAAGTGCCGCTGCGCGGGTTCGCTCCCATGAGCAGGAGCATGTCTCCAATGCGTACAAAAAGGCGGCGGAAGGCAACGGCAAGGTGATATCCGCTTCCGTTTCCATCCACACGGCAGTATGCCCTGAGTGCGGCAGAACTTATGTGTCCGGCGGCACCACCCAAACTCAGATTAAGTATTACAACGAGGAGAATCCTTACCAGAAAGGATTAAAGACAGCAGACCAGGCAAAATACAGCGGCATGAATGCCGATTATGCAGTGTAGGGCATCGGAATGAATCAGTACTCCAGACGCTATGAATTAAAGGACAAGGCAAAGGATACTCTGGGCGGAAATTATGGCACCCTGATATTGGGTAACGTTCTCTTTTCGCTGATTATTTGCCTTGTCATTTTTGTTTTCGGTTTTGCTCATTTCATATCTACAGTTGCAGCCTTCTATTCCGGCGGCGGATACAGCATTATCGCTTTCCGTATCTTCCGGGCAGGGCTTTTGGCCGGACAGCTTCTTACCGGCTTTCTCGCCTTTGGCGTCGCCTATCTCTGCCTGAAGCTGGCCTGCGGACAGCCCGGCAGTTATATGGATATATTCTATGGCTTCCAGCAAAAAAATCTGTTTAAGGTTCTGCTTCTGACTGCGGTCAGGCTGGCCTTCAGCTATGTCTGTGCCCTGCCCGGCGAGTATTTCAGAGCGGCGTATGCGCGGACTTCAGATACCTCTCTTCTCTGGCTGACCCTGCTTGCCTATGCCGCCGGCTGCTGCATCTACATTCCCGTAGCACTGGCTCTGGATATGACATACTTTATCCTGCTGGATTTCCCGGACAAAAAAGCTGCCGGGATTCTCAAAGACAGCTTTCGCCTGATGAAAGGCAGTCGTAAGCGTCTGTTTTCCCTACAGCTTTCGTTTATTCCCCTTCGGCTGCTGTGCCTTCTCACGCTGGGCGTCGGCAGCCTGTGGCTGGAACCTTATATAAACATGACTTATACTTTGTTTTATCTGGACTTGATCAATCCTAAGAACACATAAATATTTCCACCGCACAGGTGGAAATATTTATTGCTCTCCCCGGACGTCCTTAGTGTTAATCCACTTCAAATATCCGTTGATGAAGGGATCCAGCGCCCCGTCCAACACTGCGTCTGCATTTCCTGTCTCCACCTCAGTCCGCAGATCTTTCACCAGTTTGTAGGGTTGAAGCACATAAGAGCGAATCTGGTTGCCCCATGCGATATCCTTTACCTCTCCCCGAATATCGGAGAGTTTTTCCACGTTTGCCTCCTGCTTGAGCAGATACAACTTCGCCCGCAGCATCTGCATGGCTTTGTCCCTGTTCTGGAACTGGCTGCGCTCATTCTGGCATTGTACCACCGTTCCTGTGGGAATGTGGGTGATACGAATTGCGGAGGAAGTCTTGTTTATATGCTGTCCGCCTGCGCCGCTGCTTCGGTAGGTGTCGATGCGCAAATCTTTCTCGTCAATCTCCACATCCACGTCCTCCTCTATATCCGGCATGACATCCAGGGACACAAAAGAAGTCTGGCGTTTACCCTGGGCATTGAAGGGAGAAATACGCACCAGCCTGTGCACACCCTTCTCGGATTTCAGGTATCCGTAAGCATTGACGCCATTGACCTGAAATGTCACCGACTTTATGCCCGCCTCATCGCCATCCAGAAAATCCAGTACCTCCAGAGAAAAGCCCTTGCGCTCTGCCCATCTGGTATACATACGGTAAAGCATACTGCACCAGTCGCAGCTCTCCGTACCGCCTGCCCCGGCATTCAGCTTCAGGATGGCGTTGTTCTTGTCATACTCGCCTGACAAAAGGGTTCCCACCCTGAGTTCCTCAAACTTTTCCACAAAATCATCCAATTCCTGTCGGATTTCCGCTGCCATGGAGTCATCATTCTCCTCATAGCCCATCTCAATCAGTGTCAGAATATCCTCATACCGGCTAAACAGGCCGCCACACTCCTCCACTGTATCCTTCAGGTTTTTCAGTTCCTTCATCTTTGTGTTGGATTTGTCGGGGTCATCCCAGAAACCGGGAGCTTCCATCTCCATCTCCAACTCTTCTATCCGCTTTGATTTATTAACCAAATCCAGAGAGTCCCGCACCTCATTTAACGGCTTCTCATAGGTCAGAATTTCGGTTTTCATCTGGTCAAGCTCTACCACATCTGCCACCTGCTTTCTATCACTCTCTCGCGAAACTTAGATTTTCCATAAAATCTTTTCACGCTTTGCGTCCGCAGCACTGCTTATATTTTTTGCCGCTGCCGCAGGGACAGGGGTCATTGGGGTATACTTTTGCATTGCCGCGCTTTACAGGTGCCTTTGGCCCGCTGTCATCCTTATTGGTGCCGGTAACCTTTGCAACCTGCTCACGCTCTACCTTCTGTTCTACCTTAATGTGGAACAGCAGGCGGACCGTCTCCTCCTTAATATTCTGTATCATCTCATCGAACATCTGGTATCCGCTGGACTTATACTCCACCAGCGGATCGCGCTGCCCGTATGCCTGCAGACCAATGCCCTGGCGCAGCTGTTCCATGTCGTCGATATGATCCATCCACTTTCTGTCTATGACCTTCAGCAGAATAACTCTCTCCAGCTCACGGATTGCCTCAGCGTCAGGGAACTCTGCCTCTTTGCTCTCATAGAGCTTCACAGCCTCTTCCTTCAGCTGCTGCTTCAGACTGTTTTTCTTGGGCTTCTGCACCCGCTCCGCCGTCACCGGCTTAAGAGGAATGGTGGGAATCAGGAGAGTGTTCAGCTCGTTGAAATTCCACTCTTCCACCTCCGCGTCTTCGTTGATACTGATATCCACACAGTTCTCCGCGATATCCGTAATCATCTTATAAATGAAATCTCTCATGCTCTCACCATTCAAAACGCGGCGGCGCTCTTCGTAGATGATCTCCCTCTGCTCGCTCATGACCCTGTCATACTCCAGCAGATTCTTACGAATGCCGAAGTTGTTGTTTTCAATTTTCTTCTGTGCGGATTCAATGGCACTTGTAAGCGCACCATGTTCAATCTCCTGGCCCTCCGGAACACCCAGGGCATTAAATATGCCGATCAGGCGCTCGGAACCAAAGAGTCTCATCAAATCGTCCTGCAGGGAAATATAAAACTTGGACTCACCGGGATCCCCCTGACGTCCGGAACGGCCGCGCAGCTGGTTATCGATACGCCGGGACTCATGCCGCTCCGTACCGATGATCTTTAAGCCCCCTGCTGCCCTCGCCTCCTCGTCCAGCTTAATATCCGTACCACGTCCTGCCATGTTGGTAGCGATAGTCACAGCGCCGTGTATACCGGCATCTGCCACGATTTCGGCCTCCATCTCATGGAATTTCGCATTCAGAACCTTATGCTGGATGCCGCGTTTCTGCAGAAGGCGGCTCAACTCCTCACTGGCCTCGATGGTGATAGTACCCACCAGTACCGGCTGTCCCTTTGCATGAGCCTCCTCCACCGCATCTGTGATAGCCTTCAGCTTCTCTTGTCTGGTCTTATATACCGCATCCTGCAGATCCTCACGTATCACAGGGCGGTTGGTGGGAATCTCCACCACGTCCATCCCGTAAATCTCACGGAACTCCTTCTCCTCGGTCAGAGCCGTACCGGTCATACCGCACTTTTTCTCAAAGAGGTTGAAGAAATTCTGGAATGTGATAGTGGCAAGAGTCTTGCTCTCCCTCTTGACTTTAACATGCTCCTTCGCCTCAATCGCCTGATGGAGACCATCGGAATAGCGGCGGCCCGGCATGATACGTCCCGTGAACTCATCCACGATGAGCACCTGGTCATCCTTCACCACATAGTCCTGATCACGGAACATCAGATTATGTGCCCGCAGCGCCAGGATAATGGTGTGCTGTATCTCCAGGTTCTCAGGATCCGCATAGTTCTCAATGTGGAAGAAATCCTCCACCTTCTTCACTCCGGCCTCGGTAAGATTGATGACTTTATCCTTCTCGTTTACGATAAAGTCACCCGTCTCCTCCTGCACCACGCCCATGATCGCATCCATCTTTGTCAGCTGCTGCATGTCCTCGCCACGCTTCATGCGGCGTGCAAGCAGATCGCACATCTCATACAGAGCCGTGGACTTGCCGCTCTGTCCGGATATGATCAGGGGGGTTCTGGCCTCGTCTATGAGCACCGAGTCCACCTCGTCGATGATGCAGAAGTGCAGATCTCTCAGAACCAGCTGCTCTTTGTAGATTACCATGTTGTCACGCAGATAATCAAAGCCAAGCTCATTGTTAGTCACATAGGTAATATCACAGTTGTAAGCCTTCTGGCGCTCCTCACTTGTCATGCTGTTTAAGACAACCCCCACCGTCAGGCCCAGGAACTCATGTATCTGTCCCATCCACTCGGCATCACGCTTTGCCAGATAATCGTTGACGGTGACTACATGGACACCTTTTCCTTCCAGAGCGTTCAGGTAGGCAGGAGCAGTAGCCACCAGGGTCTTACCCTCACCGGTACGCATCTCCGCGATACGCCCCTGATGCATAATGATTCCGCCGATCATCTGCACGCGGTAATGCTCCATGTTCAGGACACGTTTCGCTGCCTCACGCACCGTAGCAAAGGCCTCCGGGAGCAGATCGTCCAGAGTCTCCCCTTCTCCCAGCCGCTTTTTGTATTCCTCAGTTTTTGCCTTCAGCTCATCGTCAGATAACGCCTGCATTGCAGGACGCAGCTCATCGATCTTATCTGCCAGAGGCGCAATCCTTTTCAGCTCTCTCTCGCTATGTGTACCAAATATCTTATCTACAATTTTCACGTGATTTCCATACCTTTCCGCTGCCTTACAACAGGCAGTCACAGTATATTGTAACAGAAAATGCAATCATATTCAACACTAACGTCACAGCTGATTCAAAATAAACGGATCCTTGATCTTCTTATCCTCGGCAAACAACAGTATTTCCGAAATGATCTGCGAGGTCTTGGGGTCATCGTCAACAAAGGGGAGAAACAGCTTTCCCCTGTGCTGGGAGTAAACCGGCAGCACGTTTATCATCGGTCCGCCCTGCAGATGTACAACTCCGCTGCCAAGGTGGACAGAGTAGTCCGCACGTTCGCCCGAAATGAACGCATGAGAGCCCTCAAGCCGCACGTTTTTCAGTTTGAACAGCGGCAGCGTAAACTCGATTATCGCCTTGCGCATTTCTATAGTGGAGTGGCTTGTCTCCGGATCCACTCCGCCTGCGTGGGCAACACTTACCGCCAGATCCACATCTCGCATCACTTCCGAGAAAATGATGTCCGGAACCTCCTCAATGCGCATCGCCCTGCCTGTTTTCCGGTTGAAGAACTCTACCCACTCCAGGGTAGGAGCTTCAATATCAGCAGGCGAGAACCAATCCGCAAGAGCGTAGATTGATGCAATAATATTCTCCTTATAATAGACCTTCTGCAGGCCTGCTTCGATGTCGCAGACCCAGCGGCGGGTTTTCAGGCAGGCTTTTGTCTGCTGCGGCTGTATCTGATTTCCCGCGTAGCGCGCGGAGCGAAACGCCTGCACTTCCTCCTCCGTCTTGATGTACAGCTCGCGGAATACCTGCTTAAAGGGCTGAATTATCTCGTTGTCAAACAGATATTTCTGATACTCATGCCAGTGACCGCCCCTGTAAATATCAAAGGGATGCGCTACTTTCAGAGCAGTTTGCGACGTAATTTCAGTTTCTTCGCCCCCAAAATCAACCAGCTTATCTTCCCTCAGGAATCCAAGTCTGTCTTCTGCCTTGTAAACCAGTCTTGAAATAATGGGTTTCACCGTGGGATTTGTGCAGAGCAGGTTCAGCTCCCCGGCGGTAAACTCCGTCTCGTTCTCCATTGCCTCTTCAAACATTCGGCGCGTTCTGCGGTATTGCTCGGTAAGCATTTTCTTTTTCGCACCAAGTTCTGTTACAAGTTCATTTTTCTTATATTTTGCCGGAACGGATTTCAGCAGTTTACCGCCTTTATCGCATTGGATTTCCGCATTTCCGTCTTCGCTTATTTCCAGCTTCAGGCGGATGTCATCAATTTCATTCCACTCCAGCAATTGCTTCATATTTTCGAAGAGCTTCACTTCCATGCGAAGTGTTAGCCGTGCTACATA
>CAMWJV010000158.1 GCA_947174665.1 uncultured Lachnospiraceae bacterium | reverse complement strand
TGCATAACTATTCGAGAAATTCTAGCTGAATATTGTTGCATCTGAGATTGTTGAGGGAGGCGGTGCTCAGGCGGCAGGGCTGCAGGCAGGGGATCGGATCATTTCTTTGAACGGGGAGAAAATTAAGCTGTATCAGGAAATTTCCGTATATATGCAGCTCACTTATCAGGGCGGCGATGTGGAGGTGGTGTATGAGCGGGACGGCGAGAGATACACCACAACGCTGACACCTCAGTATGATGAACAATATGGGTATTATCTTCTGGGAATCAGCAATGGTGATTTTATACAGCCCCGTGGGGTACAATCACTGAAATACGCATGGTATGAGATGCGGTATTCGGTGAAAATGACATACACAAGCCTGGGGATGCTGTTTCGGGGCCGGGTTTCCAGGAAGGATGTGGCAGGGCCGGTGGGCATCGCGGTGAATGTGGTTGGAAAAACCTATGAGGCGTCCAAAGAATACGGCTGGCAGAGCGTTCTTTTGAATATGTTGAACATTACGCTGATGCTCTCTGTGAATCTCGGAATACTGAATCTCCTGCCCGTTCCGGCGCTGGACGGCGGAAGACTTGTATTTCTGCTGGCGGAGGTAATCCGGGGCAAGCCGGTGCCGCCGGAGAAGGAAGGCATTGTTCATTTTATCGGTCTGGTGTTTTTCATGATTTTGATGGTATTTATTTTCTTTAACGATCTGGCAAATATCTTTATAAAGTAAGAATCAAAGTCGAGGACAATTTTCCTATGGAATATTTGACAACCTGTTACAGGCGGCGGGGAGAGGGCGGATGCTCTCTCCTGCTGCAGCAGTATTTATGCCGGCAGACGCCGGTCTGTTTTGCCTGTCTGTGTACTGCAGAGGGCAGTGAAGGCAGCAGGACATGCCGGGACACGGCGGAGTCTTTTTTGAACTGGAGCAGAAAGGTACCCTGGCACAAGGCGGCAGTGAGGCCGGCCATGTGGATGGAGCGATTTGAGAGGGAACTGACAGATTTACCGGAAGCCATCGAGGCAAAGCTGACCCTGTTCCTGTGCATAGAGGGGGAAATTCTGGTGCTGGGGGGCGGACAGAATCTCAGCCTTTTGAGCACATCTTTCGGGCGGGGAAAGGCCATTGGACTGCCCGGACAGTTCAGGGGGCATCTTGAGCCGGGAGCAGGACTGCTGCTTGCTACGGACGGATTTTTGAAAAATGTGTCGGGGAAGAGCCTGGAGGAGGCGCTGCGGCTTCAGGAGATTAAGACGGCGGAGCAGGCGGAAAGGCACCTCAGGGAGCTTGCATCTCCTCGGGAGCCGGCATCTTTCCGGAAAGTTGCAGTTCCTGGGGAAATTGCGGAGCAGGACAGGACTGCAGGCGGCGGGCCAGCGGCGGCAATTCTGCTGGTGGGGAGGTGAGAGAAGCTGTGTATATGGGCGTGAGAGAGAAGTATAAAGTGATACGGCTTCTGGGAAAAGGAGCTTTTGCAGAGGTGTATCTGGTGGAGGACCGTGTCGGGCGCGAATATGCCTGTAAGGTGTGTGAACGGGCGGAAATGACGGAGAGGGAGGCAGGTTTTCAGAGGGGGATAACTCACCCGCTGTTTCCGGTTTTTTTTGATTTCTGGCGAGAGGCCGGCAGAGGATGTATTTTGATGGAATATGTGCCTGGGGAGAGCCTGGAGAGCATTCTGCGCCGGGAAGGTGTGTTTCGGGATGGGAGAGCGGCGGAAATCGGTGCCAGGCTTGCAGATGGCCTGGGGTATCTGCATGAGAGAGAGGAACCGCTGGTATTTCGGGATGTAAAGCCGTCGAATGTGATACTGATGCCGGAGGGCGGTGTGAAGCTGCTGGATATCGGCTGTGCCTGTCCTCCGGGAAAGAGCGCTGACAGGGCGGGAACACCCGGCTTTGGTGCACCGGAGCAGTTTGAAGCGGGTGCAATACAGGGGGTTGCAGCTGATATATACGGCCTGGGGCGGACGCTGCAGGAGATGACGGGAGAAAATTGCAAAGGGCTGCTGAGAAAAATTACAGACAGATGTACGGCTCTTTGCCCGGAAGAACGCCTGCCGAACATGCGGGAGACGGCGGAGCTGCTTCGGCTTTGCACGGCGCAGCGGCGGGGCCGGATGAGCGCCAGGCAGAGAGCGTTCCTGCGGGGGGAAATCCGGGTGGTAAAGGATATAATTGTTTAAAAAAACCTTGAGTTTTCAGGGACATCCTAGTATACTGAAAATGAAGTGTCTGTCTGTGCGGACACATAATACGACAAACAAGAAAAGGAGATGTGGATTATGCGGTTTTTTATCGACACTGCAAAGGTTGAGGACATTAAAAAAGCAAATGACATGGGTGTGATTTGCGGCGTTACCACCAACCCTTCCCTGATTGCAAAGGAAGGCAGAGTGTTTGAGGAGGTTATTGCAGAAATTGCGTCCATCGTTGATGGGCCTATCAGCGGAGAGGTGAAGGCGACCACCGTGGATGCAGAGGGCATGATTAAGGAAGGACGTGAGATTGCAAAAATCCATCCTAATATGGTAGTTAAAATTCCCATGACCGTGGAAGGTCTGAAGGCCTGCAAGGCACTTACTGCCGAGGGTATCAAGACTAATGTGACACTGGTATTCAGTGCGAACCAGGCATTACTTGCTGCTCGCGCAGGTGCAACATATGTATCTCCTTTCCTGGGACGTCTGGATGACATCAGCCAGAGGGGCGTTGATCTGATTCGTGAGATTGCCGAGATTTTTGATATAGCCGGCATTGAGACCCAGATTATTGCAGCCAGTGTGAGAAATCCCATCCATGTGACCGACTGTGCGCTGGCAGGAGCTGACATCGCGACTGTTCCCTACGCCGTGATTGAGCAGATGGTGAAGCATCCTTTGACAGATGCGGGCATTGTAAAGTTCCAGGCTGACTATAAGGCAGTATTCGGAGAATAGAGCTGCAGATAATTCCCGGAACGGAAGCCGGTTTCTGACAGTAAAAGGCCAGGGCTGCTGCCCTGGCCTTTTTATACGCGGGAAGTCTTACTTCATCTGCTCTTCCTGCTTCTTGATCATACGACGAACCATCTCACCGCCGATGGAACCAGCCTCACGGGAAGTCAGGTCACCGTTGTAGCCCTCCTTCAGGTTTACACCAAGCTCGGATGCAACCTCAGTTTTGAAACGATCCATAGCTGCCTTTGCTTCAGGCACCTCTACTCTATTACTTCTGTTACCGGTCATTCTTTTTCACCTCCATAAAAGTGTTTTTTGTTTTCTTCTCTATCTTCAAGACAAGTGCTGCATGCACTCATCCTGAAGTAAATATTCAAGTCAAGTGTCTGCCGCGACTTATCTTGATGTTAGTATGACCCCGGAATATGAAATTATGTTGGAAATTTTTAGGTGCACATTTAATAAAATATTTGTGTTTTAGTTGATTTTGTGTTATAATCCTTAAATGACTGTGGCTGTTTCTAAAGTATCTCAAAGAGATTCAGATTTATACGGAAGCAGATTAAATAAGGAGGAAACGTAATAATGAGTTTACAGGTAGAAAAATTAGAGAATAATATGGCGAAGCTGACCATTGAGGTTCCCGCTGAGGAGCTGGAAAAGGCGATTGAAAGTGCTTACCGGAAGAGTAAAAATAAAATCAGCATTCCCGGATTCCGCAAGGGGAAAGCGCCCCGTAAAATGATCGAGCAGATGTACGGCAAGGAGATTTTCTATGAAGATGCCGCGAATATTCTGATTCCCGATGCTTATGAAAAAGAATTGGAGGAATGTACGGAGGAGATTGTATCCTCTCCGAAGGTTGACGTGGTTCAGCTGGAGGCAGGAAAGCCTTTTATCTTCACGGCGGAGGTGGCGTTGAAGCCGGAGGTAACACTGGGAAAATACAAGGGAGTTAAGGTGCCTAAGGCAGATACGGCCGTTACGGATGATGAAGTGAATGCAGAGATAGATAAAGAGAGGGAGAAGAACTCCAGAACTGTTGATGTCACTGAAAGGGCTGTACAGAAGGGCGACATTGCCACCATTGACTTTGAAGGTTTTGTGGACGGCACAGCATTTGAGGGCGGAAAGGGCAAGGATTATCCGTTGACTATAGGTTCCGGCGCATTTATTCCCGGTTTTGAGGATGCCCTGATCGGCGCTGAGGTAGGCAAGGAGACTGAGGTGAATGTGACTTTCCCGGAGGATTATCAGGCCACAGAGCTTGCAGGCAAAGCAGCCGTGTTCAAATGTACGGTGAAAAAGCTCCAGGAGAAGCTGCTTCCTGAGCTGGATGAGGAATTTGTGGAAGAGGTTTCCGAGGAGAGCGATACCGTAGAAGAATATAAGGAAGAGATCAGGAAGAAGCTGACTGACAGGAAGGAAGCAGACGCGAAGACCGCAAAGGAGGATGCAGTCATCGAGGCAGTCATTGCGGGTGCGAAGATGGACATCCCCGATGCCATGGTTGATACTCAGCAGAGGCAGATGGTTCAGGATTATGCGGAGCGGCTGCAGTCTCAGGGTATTTCCATGGAGCAGTACATGCAGTTTACCGGCATGACCGTCCAGATGCTTATGGAGCAGGTAAAGCCTCAGGCGCTGAAGCGCATTCAGTCCAGACTGGTTCTGGAGGCCGTGGCGGCTGCCGAGAAGATGGAGGCTTCCGAGGAGGATTTCGAGGAAGAGGCGAAGACCATGGGCGAGGCATACAAGATGGATGCCGACAAGGTCAAGGAGCTTCTGGGTGAGAACGGCAGGAAACAGGTTATGCAGGACATCTGCGTCAGGAAGGCAGTAGAATTCCTTGTGGAGAATGCAAAGGAAGACAAGCCCGCCGCTAAGAAGAGCACGACAAAGAAAACCACTAAAAAGGCAAAGGAAGAAGCGCCTGCTGAGGAACCGGCAGCGGAGACCGAAGGGGAGGCTTAAGTTACCGGGAGATTATATCTCCTTATAATAAGAGGACGGTTGCACTCCGAAGCGGTGGGGTGCAACCGTTTCCTGTACATGACCCGAAAGGCTATCCGCCCGGCTGAACTGTTACTTAAGTTTTTATTAATTCCATTATTTACATTGAAAAAAGGGCAGAGTTAAGATATAATAACTTTATTTAAGGTTTGAGAAACCATCCCAATTTGGTGATGAATAGTTACCGGAATTTTAACAATAAACAGAACGGAGGGTTTTATATGAGTTTAGTACCTTATGTCATTGAGCAGACAAGTAAGGGCGAAAGGTCCTATGATATCTATTCCAGACTTTTGAAGGACAGGATTATATTTTTGGGCGAAGAGGTAAATGATACCTCTGCCAGCATTGTGGTAGCCCAGCTTCTGTTCCTGGAGGCGGAGGATCCTGAGAAGGACATTCATCTGTATATTAACAGCCCCGGCGGTGTTATCACTGCGGGCATGGCTATCTATGATACCATGAACTATATTAAATGTGATGTTTCCACTGTCTGCATAGGCATGGCGGCAAGTATGGGTTCTTTCCTGCTGGCAGGGGGAGCAAAAGGAAAGCGGTTTGCCCTGCCCAATGCGGAGATAATGATTCACCAGCCCGCCGGCGGTACCAAGGGGCAGGCTACAGAGATTGACATTGCAGCCAGACATATCCTGAAGACCAGGGAAAGGTTGAATCACATTCTTGCGGAGAAGACGGGCAAGGACTATGAAACAATCTGTGCCGATACGGAGCGCGACAACTGGATGAGCGCCGAGGAGGCGAAGGATTACGGACTGATTGACATGGTAATTACCTCTCATGACACAAAATAAATTTTAGGAGTAAAAGAATGGCACCCAAAATGACCGGAAACGATATAAGATGTTCTTTCTGCAACAAGACCCAAGGGCAGGTGCGCAAGCTGATCGCGGGCCCTGCGGGGGTGTATATCTGTGACGAGTGTATCGACATCTGCGCGGATATTCTGGAGGAAGAACTGGAGGATGACGAGATACAGGAGACCTCTCATCCCGAGATTAATTTGCTGAAGCCCATTCAGATTAAAAACTTTCTGGATGAATACGTGGTTGGCCAGGAGGAGGCAAAAAAGGTATTGTCAGTGGCGGTATACAACCACTACAAGCGTGTGACAGCCCCGAAGGATCTGGATGACATTGAGCTTCAGAAGAGTAATATTATTATGGTAGGCCCTACAGGTTCAGGAAAAACCTATCTGGCACAGACCCTTGCAAAGATCATCAACGTACCTTTTGCAATCGCGGATGCCACCACACTGACGGAAGCAGGCTATGTGGGCGAGGATGTGGAGAACATTCTGCTGAAGCTGATTCAGGCGGCTGACTATGATGTGGAGCGGGCACAGTACGGTATTATCTATATTGATGAGATAGACAAGATCACCAAGAAGGGCGAGAATGTATCCATCACCAGAGATGTGTCCGGTGAGGGCGTTCAGCAGGCTCTGCTGAAAATCGTGGAGGGCACAGTGGCGAACGTGCCGCCTCAGGGAGGCAGAAAGCATCCCCACCAGGAACTGATCTCAATTGATACCTCGAATATTCTGTTTATCTGCGGAGGAGCCTTCGACGGTCTGGAGAAGATTGTGGAGGCAAGGCTGGACCGCAAGGCGATCGGTTTTAACACCGAAGTAACCCAGAAGACCACAAAAGATCTGGGAGCCTTACTGCAGGAGGTGACGCCTCAGGATTTGGTGAAATTTGGGTTGATCCCTGAATTTGTAGGCCGTGTGCCTATCTGTGTCACTCTGAGCGGTCTGGATAAGGAGGCGCTGGTGCGTATTCTCAAGGAGCCGAAGAATGCCTTGATCAAGCAGTATAAGAAGCTGTTTGATATGGATGAGGTGGAGCTTACCTTTGAGGAGGATGCCGTGACGGCAATAGCGGAGAAAGCATTCGAGCGTAAGACGGGGGCCAGAGGACTTCGCTCCATTATGGAGAGCGTGCTGATGGACACTATGTATACCAT
>CAMWJV010000157.1 GCA_947174665.1 uncultured Lachnospiraceae bacterium | reverse complement strand
CCATGAAGCTTTTGCGGGAGGAAGCAGGGGACTGGAAAAACAATTGCCGGATGCGGGAGGAACGGTTTAAAATTGAGCCGTATGCGGAGATGGTACTGACCATCCAGCGGCTGGAGGGCATGGCGGCAGACCTTGTGCTGCAGGAGTATGATCTGGTGCCTTTGCTGCGGCAGGCGGTCAGAAAGTATTCCGTCCTGTTTATCAACAAGGGCCTGCAGGTGGAGGTGCCGGAGGAAGAATGCTGGGTACTGACAGACGAGAAATGGTTTTCCTTCTGCCTGGAACAGATTTTGTCAAATGCCGTCAAATATACGGAGACGGGAAAGATCACTTTTAAGATTACACGGAAGGATGCCCCGGGGGCACCTTCGGAGAAAGGGGAGCAGGAGAACTGTGCCGTTCTGCATATAGAAGATACGGGCATGGGAATCCGTCCGGAGGATCTGCCGAGAATTTTCGACAAGGGTTTTACGGGATACAACGGTCGCGTAGACAAGAGAGCTACCGGCATCGGCCTTTATTTGTGTAAAAGGATATGCCGGCAGCTCGGAGTTACGATCAGGGTGGAAAGCAGATTCGGAGAGGGAACAAGGGTAGAGCTTACAATACCTATTTCCGGTTCCCTGCCCGCTTTCTCATGAGGGGATCCAGAATTTTTTTGCGGATGCGCAGGTGCGTGGGAGTGACCTCCAGCAGCTCGTCCGTGTCAATGAAGTCAAGAGCCTGTTCCAGAGAGAGGATTCTGGGCGGTGTCAGGCGCAGAGCCTCGTCAGCACTGGAGGAGCGGGTGTTGGTCAGCTGCTTTTTCTTGCAGACATTGACCTCGATATCCTCATTTTTTCCGGTCTGGCCGATCACCATGCCCGCGTAGACTCTTTCGCCGGGGCTGATAAAGAGAGTGCCCCGCTCCTGGGCGTTGAACAGGCCGTAGGTAACTGCATCTCCGGCCTCAAAGGCGATCAGAGAGCCCTGTTTTCTGTACTGTATGTCGCCCTTATAGGGGGCATATCCGTCAAATACGGTGTTCATGATGCCATTTCCCTTGGTGTCTGTCAGAAACTCGCCGCGGTAGCCGATAAGGCCTCTTGCGGGGATGGAGAATTCCAGGCGGGTATAGGTTCCGCCTGAGATGGTGCCCATATTCCTCAGTTCGCCCTTCCGCTGTCCCAGTTTTTCGATAACGGCCCCGGCAAAATCGTTGGGAACATCAATGTAGGCAAGTTCCATGGGCTCGGTTCTTTTGCCGTCCTCATCGGTACGGTAGAGCACTTCCGCTTTGCTCACAGCGAATTCATAACCCTCACGGCGCATATTTTCAATCAATACGGACAGGTGGAGCTCACCTCTGCCGGATACCTTAAAGCATTCCGTGGTATCGGTTTCCTCCACGCGCAGAGAAACGTCGGTGTTCAGCTCCCTGAAGAGCCTGTCGCGAATGTGGCGGCTGGTGACGTATTTGCCCTCCTGACCGGCCAGAGGAGAATCATTCACCATGAACTGCATGGCGATGGTGGGCTCGCTGATCTTCTGGAAGGGAATGGGCACAACGCTTTCAGGGGAGCAGAGAGTGTCGCCGATATGGATGTCGGCGATGCCGGAGATGGCCACAATGGAGCCGATGCCGGCCTCCTTTACCTCCACCTTGTTCAGACCGTCAAATTCATAGAGCTTGCTGACCTTAACCTTGATCTGCTTGTCCGGCTCATGATGGTTACAGATGATAACTTCCTGATTCACCCTGATAGTACCGTTGTCAACTTTTCCCACGCCGATGCGTCCCACATATTCGTTGTAGTCGATGGTACTGATAAGTACCTGAGTACCTGCGTCAGGGTCACCCTCGGGAGCGGGAATATAGTTTACAATTGTCTCAAACAGCGGTTCCATGCTGGTGCCGGTCTGCTCCGCATCCATGGAGGCGACACCGGTCTTTGCGGAGGCAAACACAAAAGGACAGTCCAGCTGAGCATCATCCGCGTCCAGCTCCAGAAACAGTTCCAGAACTTCCTCGACCACCTCGTCCGGCCTTGCCTCGGGGCGGTCTATTTTGTTGATACATACGATGACGGGCAGCTTCAGTTCCAGAGCCTTCCGCAATACAAATTTTGTCTGGGGCATGGCTCCCTCGAAGGCATCCACCACGAGGATAACGCCGTTGACCATCTTCAGCACGCGCTCTACCTCGCCGCCGAAATCCGCGTGGCCGGGGGTGTCAATAATATTGATCTTGGTATCCTTATACATGACGGCGGTATTTTTGGACAGGATTGTGATCCCGCGCTCGCGTTCAATGTCGTTGGAGTCCATGACACGGTCCGCAACCTCCTGACCCTCGCGGAATACGCCGCTCTGTTTCAAAAGTTCGTCCACCAGAGTGGTCTTGCCGTGGTCAACATGAGCGATGATAGCAATATTTCTTACATTTTCTCTTTTTTGTTTCATTTTTTCTCCATTCTGCGTCGCCCGGCGACGCTTCTGACTGAACAGAAATACTTCAGAAATTTGTCAAAATTCAAACTGTAACAGTATAGCACCTTTTGGGGTGCGGTGCAAGTGTTCCCGCAAAATGTTGCGTACTGCGCAAAATGTTGCGCGAAAAAGCGCAAAATAGCGCAGAATAACGCGATGGAAAAAAGTACTAAAAGTGCTGCTTTTATTGTATAAATAGTAGTATCCACCGAAGGGTCCCAAGCCCTGGGTTGGTGTTACCGGAAAAAGTCTTGGAGTAAGAAGGGAGAACAAAAATGACAGATAAGGTAATTGAAAACAATCAGGTAACGGTGATGGGGGAGATCGTCAGTGATTTTTCCTACAGCCACGAGATTTACGGGGAAGGTTTTTACATGGTGGACGTCAAATGTAAGCGTCTCAGCGAGAGCTTTGACATTATACCGGTTATGGTGTCGGAGCGGTTGATGGATGTGACGGCGGATTATGTGGGAGAGTTGATCTGCATAACCGGCCAGTTCCGTTCCTACAACCGTCACGAGGAGCGCAAAAACCGGCTGGTGCTATCCGTGTTTGCCAGAGAGGTAAGCTTTATTGAGGAGATGGAGGAAAGTTCCAAGACAAATCAGATTTTTCTAGACGGTTATATCTGCAAGGAGCCTATCTACCGAAAGACGCCTCTGGGAAGGGAGATTGCGGACCTGCTGCTTGCCGTGAACAGACCCTATGGAAAGTCGGATTATATCCCCTGCATCTGCTGGGGAAGGAACGCACGTTATGCCAGCAGCTTCGGCGTGGGAGAGCGCTGCGCGGTGTGGGGCAGGATTCAGAGTCGTGAGTATATGAAGAAACTGGATGAGGAAAACGTAGAGCGGAGAATAGCGTTTGAGGTTTCGGTGAGCAAGCTGGAGAGGCTGGAGGAAGAAAACTGATACATGATTTGCCAAAATCCGGAAAGTATGGTATCCTAATAAAAGTAGGATGTACATTGGACTGTTTGTCAGTTGGACAACAGGTTCGGTGAAAGAGTGCGAGGTATATTATGGCAAAGGGTTTGATATATATATATGCCGGTGACGGGAGGGGAAAATCACCTGCTGCTATCGGGAGAGCCGTTCAGGCGGCAGCGGACGGAAGGAATGTTGTGATCATTCAGTTTTTGAAGGGAAAGGTGCAGGAAGACTCGGATTTCTGGAGAAGGATGGAGCCGGAGATCAAGCTTTTTCGCTTTGAAAAGTCCGATGAAAATTTTGAGGAACTTTCAGAGGAGCGCAAGGCAGATGAAATCGGCAATATCCGCAACGGTATGAATTTTGCCCGGAAGGTGCTGGCAACGGGGGAGTGTGACCTGCTTATTCTGGATGAAGTGCTGGGACTGGTGGAAAAGGGAATTGTGTCGGTGGAGGATATGAAGACGCTGCTGGAGTGCCACGGAGATACGGATATAATCCTTACGGGCATCAAGCTCAGCGACGAGATATGTGTACTGGCGGATGAGGTTTCCAAAATCGAGACGGTTAAATTTAAAGTGTGGCAATGAACCCGCTGAAAGTATTGACATCGGCATGAGAAGATGTTATGATGCAGTTAAATAATTCAGATAGAGGTTGCGTTTTTCATAAGTACCCGAATTGATGCGACAGGAGCAGGTGAGAGACGGGAAAAGGGGAAGATGCCGAAAGAGGAGATGACCTGAAAATCAAATCTTGGGCATGCAGTGAATAACTGTATGACTGTCATCCGCATGTTCGGATGGGGCGCTATCGGTAGAGTATCGAAAGGTATTTGTTCGCCGGCGCATAAAAACGTCGGCGATTTTTTTACAATAAAGTCAGTAACGGAGGAAAAGAGTATGGCGATTTTTACAGGAGCCGGTGTGGCAATTGTCACGCCTATGCTTGAGGATGGGGCGGTTGATTACGAACAGTTTAAGAAATTAATTGAGTTTCAGATTGTAAACGGGACGGATGCGATCATCGTGTGCGGAACGACAGGGGAAGCTTCCACTTTGTCTCACGAGGAGCATCTGGATGTGATCCGATTCTGTACGGAGACGGTGGCAGGGAGAGTACCCGTGATTGCCGGAACCGGCTCAAACTGTACGGAGACGGCGGTTTACCTTTCGAAGGAGGCGGAAAAGGCGGGGGTAGATGGGCTGCTGCTTGTGAGTCCCTACTACAACAAGGCTACACAGAACGGCCTGTATGCCCACTTTAAGACAGTGGCAGACTCCGTAAAGATTCCGTGCCTGCTGTACAATGTGCCCGGCAGAACCGGCTGCAATATCCTGCCGGAGACAATCGTAAGGCTGTGCCGGGATGTGAAAAATATTGTGGGTGTGAAGGAGGCAAGTTCCGACATTAAGCAGATTGCATGGCTTGCAGCAATCGGGGAGGGCTGCGTGGATATTTATTCCGGCAATGACAATGAGATCGTACCCATTATGTCTCTGGGAGGCATTGGAGTCATCTCCGTACTTTCCAATATTGCACCGGCGCAGACACATGAAATCTGCCAGACCTATCTGGACGGGAACGTGAAGGAGAGCGCCCGCCTGCAGCTGAAGGCGCTTGAACTGTGTAACGCGCTTTTCTGCGAGGTGAATCCGATTCCCGTGAAGAAGGCACTGAACATTATGGGGATGGGAACGGGGCATCTGAGAATGCCGTTGACGGACATGGAGCCTGCAAATGTGGAACGCCTGGAAAAAGCAATGAAGAATTACGGTTTGATTTAAAGTAAAGACAAGGGGATCATTATGACGAGAATTATCATGAGAGGCTGTAACGGCAAGATGGGACAGACCATAAGCGCCCTGACGGCGCAGGATGCAGAAGCCGAAATTGTGGCGGGGATTGATCTTTGGGATGACGGACACAATCCCTATCCTGTGTTTGAAACACTGGAGCTCTGCGATGTGGGGGCGGACTGTATCATTGACTTCTCCCAGGCGGCAAGAGTGGAGGAACTGCTGGATTACTGCGAGGCTAACAAAATGCCCTGTGTGCTCTGTACCACAGGCCTGAGCCGGGAACAGCTGCAAAAGGTGGAGGAAACTTCAAAAAAAACTGCGGTTCTGCGCTCCGCCAATATGTCTCTGGGCATCAATCTGATGCTGAAACTCTTAAAGAAGGCGGCGGATGTGCTTGCTCCGGCGGGATTTGATATTGAGATTGTGGAAAGGCACCACAGTCTGAAGCTGGATGCGCCCAGCGGAACCGCCCTTGCTCTGGCGGATTCAATCAACGAGGAACTGGGCAATGAGTATGAATATGTTTTTGACAGGAGCAGCAGGAGAGAGAAACGCCCTCAGAAGGAAATCGGAATCAGTGCCGTGCGGGGCGGTACTATCGTTGGAGATCATGATGTAATATTTGCCGGTTCGGACGAGGTGATTACTTTTTCGCATACCGCATACTCCAAGGCGGTTTTCGGAAAGGGAGCCATACAGGCGGCAAAATTTCTGGCCGGAAAGCCTGCAGGAATGTATGATATGAGCAATGTGATAGAGGCAGTCCTGTCCTGAGGGCTGCCTTTACCACACTTAATTGCCGTATTAGCGATTCAGAGAATTTCTGCTTCCGCTGGCAGATGTGCTGTTAGTGCCGGTGGCGTTACGGTTAGTAGTGCCTGTGCCGTAGCCGGTGCCGATACTTGTGTTAGTGCCGGTGGTGTTACGGTTAGTGGTGCCTGTGCTGCTGCCGGTGCCGGTATTTGTATTAGTGCCGGTGGCATTGCCGTTACCGGTGTTCGTTCCATTGCCGATAATATTGTTGGTAATGTCATCGATGGCATTACCGGCATCCTCCAGAAGAGAATTCCTGTTTCTTGTGTTACCATTGCTCATCGAACCACTGTTACCGGTACCGTTGGTGGTGTTGCTGATTGTACCATTGTTAGCAGCATCGTTGTTGCTGGCGTTGCTGCCGTTGGTACCTGCGTTTGTGCCTGTGCCGTTGTTATTATTGTCATTGTTAACTGTGGCACCGGATTCATTTGAGGCATTGCTTCCGGCGAGACTGCCGGAATTATTGCCATTTGTTCCCATAGTACAGCCTGTGGCCACACACACGAAGGCCAGCACCAGGCTCAGTGCAAGAAATTTTTTTGCTCCTGCCGATCGCTTATTGTTTTTCATAATCTCCTCCGTTCTATGATATTAAGTTAAGCTGCTAAATCTGCCACTGCGAAATGCAATATGACGGATTCGCGAATAGTATGTGGAGCGGAAGACAAAAATATTCATAAAAAAACAAAATCAAACAAAACAGAAGGGTGCGTGCCGGGGCACGCGTACGGGTGTTACAATGGAATTCAGACCCTGTATTGATATTCATAACGGCAAAGTGAAGCAGATTGTAGGCGGAAGTCTGAAGGATGCGGGAAATTTTGTCAGAGAAAATTATGTGGCCGGGCAGGATGCCGCCTTTTTTGCGTCGCTGTATCGCGATGCGGGAATCAGAGGAGGCCACATTATTCTTTTAAATTCTGCGGGAAGCGAATATTACAGCTATACCAGGGAGCAGGCAATTGGGGCGCTGCAGGCATATCCCGGCGGTATGCAGATAGGTGGAGGAATTACGGCGGAAAATGCGGCGGATTTTCTGGAAGCCGGGGCATCTCATGTCATTGTAACCTCCTATGTGTTTCGGGATGGACACATTGATTACCAAAGGCTGGAAAAACTGGTGAAGGCTGTAGGGAGAGACAGACTTGTTCTGGATTTGAGTTGCAAAAAGGCAGCGGATGGTTATCGGATTGCTACGGACCGGTGGCAGAGGTTGACGGAAGAAAAGGTGAGCGAAATGCTGCTGGAACGGCTTGCGGGCTATTGCAATGAGTTTCTGGTTCATGCGGTGGATGTTGAAGGGCGCAGCGCCGGGATAGAAGAGGACCTGGCCGGACTGCTGG
>CAMWJV010000156.1 GCA_947174665.1 uncultured Lachnospiraceae bacterium | reverse complement strand
CCCGATGACTTCCGTAAAACAAACCGTGTTTTAACCTTATCATGGCCGTCCCATCCAGGTCAATCGTTACTTTTCACACAATCATCAATTCTGCATGACAGAACTGTTACTTCAAATTTGACAACACTGCAAAAATTCTATATGATGAAAAAAAAGAGGAGGAACAGCCATATGGATATCAAAAAAATCATCGAAGACGCAGTAAACAAGTTAAAGGGAGACGAGGCATTGAAAAAACAGTTTCTCAGCGATCCTGCGGGTGCACTGAAGAAGCTCACCGGCATCGATATTCCCACCGACCAGATAGAAAAAGTAGTGGCAGGCATCAAGGCCAAGCTGACTGCTGATAATGTGGGTGATGCAGTAAAGGGACTGGGAAACCTGTTCAAAAAATGATCTAAAGGGGCTGAGCGCTGGTCTGCGCCCGGCCCTTTTGCTTCAAAATGTTAACACCATCTCTTCCACAGTTCCTCCTTTTGAGCCATGCCATATTTCAGGATTGCCCAAAGGGAATCCACCGCATCCGGACCATAAACCTGCATATAAGAAATATGCATATATACAGCCCCCTTCCAGATCCATTCATATTCTTCCCGAGACAGCGCTTTTCTCTCATAATACCCTCGCAGAAATGCCAGCGCCAGGTCAAACCGATACCGCATCTCCTCTGTCTGGTGATCAAAATCCACAAACTGCATGATAAAAGCCCAGCCAAGATCCAGATACCTTGATCCAATCCCCGCGTCATCCAGATCGATAAACACGATTTCCCCTCCGCTCCCTCGCATAGCGTTGTGGGGTCCCAGATCGGAGTGAATAAAACACTGATCATGTACGGAGAAATCCGGCAACCCGTCGAGAATCCTGTCAAATTCCGTTTTAAAATTTTTCTCCGAAAACCAGCCATAGAACCGGCTCTTGTCCTGATTCAGACCGGATGGATATGTGTATTCCGTGAAACCATGGAGTTTTGCCGTCAGTTGTCCCAGCGCATACTCATCTTCCTCCGTCTCCTGCAGATTCCGACCTTCAATATATTCCATCAGATAAAACCAGTGTTCTCCCTGAAAAATATACTTATTCCCTTCTTTTGTGTAAAGGATGGCCGGAGCCATATGCTCCCGGTTCCCTAAATATTCATGAGCAAGCACATTGCCACGAACCGTCTTTTCCCCCTTTTCCACAGGAATCCCTTTCAGAAAATAAGTTTGGTTTCCGGTATCTATGCGGCACAGAATCCGCCCCGTATTTTCATGATAGCGTTCTGTGATAGAAAAATCCGTGATGCCCCAATGCTCCAATACTCTTTTTATTTGCTCTTTCATTTATCCCCTTCCCAACAGGTAATTCACAAATTTCCAAACAGTTCCCCCTCAATAGAACAGATATTCTCCAGAGCAAGGGCCGTCTGGTCTGTGAACACCATACGGCATGAACAGACATCTATTTTTTTCACCCTGCCTTTGACCGTGACATAAGCCCCGCCGGTTTTTTTTGAGTCGGGCTGAAAATAAGTCACTTCCACTTCCGGATTTTCTGAAAGGTTCTCCTGAAGAAGCCTGATCTTATTGTCAAGAAGTTCCCTTCTGTCCTCCTCCGGTTCCCTGAAATCCTCTGTCAGACGTTCTGTCTCCCTGATCGCGTCCTCATGCCCGGTAAGCGCTGCAAAGGGGGAAAACTGCGCCGCGCGCGCCGAAAGCAGCATCTGCGGATGTCTTGCAGATACATGATGCGGCAGATTGATAATGTCCTCATAGTTTCCACTCTGTACCGTGTTCATGCCTTGTGCCCTCCGATCTGCCGGTTCCGTTCTATCGTCATTGCACCTTCCTGCAGATTCATCCCCTTTAAAACCGCATTCTTTCCGTACCTGCCCTTAATCTCCAGCATTGCCTCCTGCAGCTTTCTCTCCTTTGCAAGCTTCCTTTCCTCTGCTTCCTTTTCTTTTTCCAAAGCCTGATAATCCGTGAAGAGATCAAGCTGCACAAACGCCTCCGTCCCCCTGACCTCCGCCTCACTTACAAGACGGTTTGCTGCCACTGTCACACGGCGCACAAGCAGAATCGGATTCACAATCCGGTCATACAACTCCATGATTGCATCTGTGATGATCCGCGTGGAAGAAGTCTGACGTGGAAGATTTGCCGTTCCGTGGGCATGTTTGGGAACCTTGCGGCCGTAATGGTCTGTGGTGACTTCCCCCTTGTATGCGCTCCTGATCTTCGGGTCTGTCAGGTTTTCAATGTCATAGCCGATGGTCAGCGTCATCTGGTCTGTGAAAAGCTTTTTCTCCACCAGATCCAGGACCAGCAAATCTGTCATTTCCCGTACGATCAGCTTTCCCTTTTCGAAGTCATAAGGACACTGCAATACCTGACCGGAACTTATACTATTGGTTTCCGGCTTGTAGGCCTTTATCAAATCCATGGTGACCGGCTCCCAGCCCCAGGCATGATCTATCAGAAGTTCTGCGTTGACTCCGAACAGCCTGTATAAAAGTTCTTCATTGTAATAATCATTATCACCTCCCAAAGAACACCTTGCGATGTCTCCCATGGTGAACAGTCCTTCCGCCTCCAGTTTCTTCTGATACCCGTGACCCACCCTCCAGAAATCCGTCAGCGGGCGATGATTCCATAACTGCCGCCGATAGCTCATCTCATCCAGTTCCGCTATCCTTGCGCCGTTTTCATCCGCCGCAACATGCTTCGCCCCAATATCCATTGCAACCTTACACAGATAAAGGTTTGTGCCGATTCCCGCCGTTGCCGTGATTCCCGTCTCAGCCAGAATATCCCTTATCATCTTTGCCGCCAGTTCCCTTGCCGTCATCTGACAGGCATGCAGATAATCCGTCACATCCAGAAACACCTCGTCTATGGAATAGACATGTATATCCTCCGGTGCAATATACCTCATGTAAATACTGTAAATGCTTGTACTGTATTTCATGTATAGAGCCATCCTCGGCGGTGCCGTGATATAAGCTGCCTCCATTTCAGGATGCTCCATCAGCTCTGGCGCCTGATGAGAGCTTCCGATAAAAGTTCTCCCCGGCGCCCTCCGCTTCCGCTCTATGTTGACTTCCCTCACCCGCTCCACAACCTCAAACAGTCTTGCCCTGCCGGGTATGCCGTAAGCTTTCAGAGAAGGTGACACCGCCAGACAGATGGTTTTTTCCGTGCGCCCGGCATCCGCCACCACCAGGTTTGTGGTAAGCGGATTTAACTGCCGCTCCACACACTCCACGGAAGCATAAAAGGATTTCAGGTCTATGGCTATATAGGTTTTCTGTTTTTCTGCCCTGCTTTGCATTGCCCCACGCTCCTCCCTGTTTCCGTTTTTTATCATATCCCCGGGAATATGTTCATACTCCTTTTTTTTATATTATATCAGAAAGTATGTTCGATTTTAACCCCTTTTTTATATTTTTACCGTTCCTGAAGCAAAAAATCGGAGCTGCCCCATGAATTATACTCATTAATGCGGCAACTCCTTCATCTAAAGCTTGATTTATGAAATTCTCTTTGCTTTAATCATTTTCTTATTTTCATACATACGGACATCCGCCTGCTGATATACGTCCATCAGCATTTCCTTGTCCTGATGCTTGTCGTAGACCGCATAACCGCTGGCAATACTGATACGGAAAGGCTGTCCCTTCACGGTGTTATAGTCCTCCATAGCCTTTGTAAAACAGATAACCGCTTTTTCACAGCGGTCAGCCACATCCTCGCCGCTTAAAATTCCTACGAACTCATCGCCGCCGACTCTGTAGCATGTACCCTCCGCGGTTTCCACTGCCGTCTTGATGATTTCCGCGCTGCATACCAGCAGTTCATCCCCCCTCTGATGACCCTGCTTATCATTTACAAGCTTCAGGTCATTTACGTCGAACATAATTATAGCAATTCCGGGAAGCTGCTGCTTTTCTTTTTCCAGTTCCTCCAGCCGCTCCTGAAAAGCTGTCCGGTTGCCAATGCCCGTCAGGCCGTCACGGTAGGCAAGCTGGCTGACAAACTCCGACTGCACCCCAAGCTTTATCGTATTGATCATTTTCTCCAGGCTGGAGCTGCCGTAACACAGTATAAAAATCAGCAGGCCGATGCGCACAAACATGGCATTGTCATTGCTGATGCCCCGATAATATCTGAAAATATCTATCACCGCGGCAAAACTAAGCCCCATAAATCCGACGGTGCGCAATACCTTATAAACATTCCTTATCTTGTTTTTTCTTTCCTGAAACGCCTTCTTCAGGATAGAATAAAACACTAAAGATGCCGAGATTGCCAGTATGATGCTGGAGAAAGTCAGTGTCTCGTGGTAGTCCCTCACTCCTGTGAAATGCAGGACAGTACAAATGACAAACTCCGCCGCGGACAGTCCGCAGATTCCCGGAACCACCATTTTGCTCTTAAAACCGAAAGCCGCATCCAGATAAAGCACCAGCGGAATAGGTATCATGATCAGAGCGCAACAGGACATAAGCTGAATAAGCCTGCTGTCATCCGTGTAAAACTGCAGCAGATTTGTCTCCGCCAGGCACCAGACCGCAATGCTTATGGCAAACAGACCGAGATAAAGCAGCTCATGATTTTTATGCATCTGCAGATTAGCCGGAATATCCGCCACGATCAGCAGCAGCCCGACAAACAATATGAGCAGGCAGGTGGAAAAAGCTACCGCCTTGCCGGTAAAGACATCGACAATCTCCCCGGCCGCGGCTCCCAGATAAAGATTGTCTATACACGCCCGGCCGCCCTCATACACAGTATGAAAACGCACTTCCAAAATTTTTCCGGCATCGCCGCGATAAAGCGGAACATAATTCCACCTTGTTCCAAAGGATTTATTATAGACACTGCTCTCCCGACGCATCGGCTCATAGCGCAGTTCTCCGTCCACATATACCTGATAATAAATATTTTTTGCACGAAAACAAAGGGAAATCCCCTCTTTCAGATCGTCCGGCAATTTGCAATAGACTCTCTTTTCCTGATATGGCTCCAGGGAGGAAATCTTATTTAAATGATGGACATCCACCGCACTGCCGTCCTCCAGATACCACCCCTCGTCAAATGGGATTTTGCCTTCGGAAAGCAAAGACGCCGGTGACTGTCCACGATTCTTCGCTGCCGCCCATATTATCATGAATATAAAAACAGCGGCCATAATGGTATAAACAATGTGGTAAATTCGGTTTTTCTTTGTGTTTGCGCTATCTATCCCTGTCCTGCTCATCTTCATTTCTCCATTTTATTCCGGGGGCAGTTTTTTCTCATATATGTGCCATTTTAACATATATGCGTTGAAAAAACAATTCCGCTCAGGAAATAGGATCAATTACCGTATTCTTTTAATTGAGTAATCAATTCATCCGATAATTCGGCCTGTTCATTGTTTCCTCTCCATACCCATTTTTCAGAAATGTTTATAGCATATACTGTACCGTCAGCAGCAGTCAAGCGGTACTCCGGCAAGCCATCACAAGTGTATGGCTGATATTCCAGTCCGTTCAGTGCGTCAAATATACCTGTCGATATGTCTGTCTGCTCTCCCTGCATTTGGGGCAATGTGCGAAATGTATAGCCGGCTTCTCCGACTTCCCCCCAGGCGGCAGAGATTTCATAAATATAATCGCCATCACCTAATGGGATAAGTGTAATCATATTTTCCTCAAATTCTACTTCGACTTCTTCAAAATCTGCAGAATGGCCCTGTGCATCGCCAATGTAGGAGGCCGGCCAGCGAACGGCGGAAACGGTTTCCGGTAAAATCTCCCCAAAATCAAGATATAATACAGGAAAAGCAGTACATAGTATGGGATGTTCCTGTTGATCCAGCGGGTGTGCTCCACAGGCCAGAATCGTGGTGGTCGTGCCATCAGGCATAGCGCAGTTCCAATGTGAATTGCCACAAGATGCGATTACGCTGTCCGCCGCATTCAGCGTAGAAACCGTCAATATCGGGGGAACCGTCAAGGCTTCATAATCCAACGGCAAAGCAGTCGGAGCCTGTGAACTATCTATCGAAACTGCTGATTCTGTTGAAGTTACTGTTTTTTCTTTATCTGTTTCCGCACTTGTACATCCCGTTAGAGCAATGATTAACGCAACCATAGCCAAAACTGTTCTTTTCATAACGATGCCTCCACATATTCAGTTATACAATTGATCAACTCAACTATATAGACGCAAATTCATCCAAAAAGTTCCCATAAGAAAACCATTCTCTACAGATAATCTTCTAAGTTCTGTCTCTTTTTCAATATTTCTTCCCATTTTTTAATAAATATGATATATCAAGAATTGTAATCATCCGGAAGGTTTTCAAGTTATATGTTCTATAAAGAATTTAAGACGATAAATGCAACAAAAAGAAGACAAATCAAATCATACCATGACTTGATTTGTCCTGTATATTAAACATTTTTAAGTGTTATATCGGAATTTAAAGCTTATGTTGTAATCACAATACTTATCCCTTACTTACCTTAACACAAAAAAATTATAATGTGGCAGCCATCTCTTCGTCAGCTGTAGCTTTTTCAATGTTGCCCAGCAAGCGATAAACTTCTGCGCGTTCTATATATGCTTTTTTGTATTTGGGATTTAGTTCAATCGCTTTATCATAAAAGCTTAGAGCCTTTTTATAGTCCTTTTTATTTTTCCAAATAGTACCACAATGTTTATATGGGTTTGCTAAATTCGGGTTAAGTAAAATAGCCTTGTCAAAATCTGAAATAGCTTTCTCATAATCTGCCATAGTGCGATAAGTATTCCCGCGATTATTATAGGCTTCGGCATAATCAGACGCTATTTCAATTGCTTTGTTATAATCTGTAATAGCTTTCTCGTATTCACCCAACTCATTATAAGCAGATCCGCGATTATAATAGAAAACTGCATCATCAGGCTCTAGTTCAAGTGCTTTATTGTAATCCAAAATAGCTTTCTCATATTCACCCAATTCATCATAAGCAACTCCGCGATTGTTAAAATATTGCGCGTAATCAGGATTCATTTCAAGTGCTTTGTTATAATCTAAAATAGCTTTCTCATATTCACCCAATTCATTATACGTATAGCCTCGAGAATGATAAAATGTCACTACATTTGATTGACTATCAATTGCTTTTGAATAACTTTTGACAGCTTTTTTATATTGTTTTAATTCAACCTCCTTATTGCCTTGCCGCCAATAATCCCATGCTGTCATTTTGTTTGAGTTTTGACGCTCACTACCTGAAGCGTTTTCCCGTTCAATTATTTTTTTGATTTCTTCCTTAAATCCTTCTTCGCTAAGATTTTGTTCAGCATTATCAGTATTTTTGCTTTCTTTAAGCTTGTCATATATTTTCTCGGATTGTTTTATATAGTTTTCTATTATTATGCT
>CAMWJV010000155.1 GCA_947174665.1 uncultured Lachnospiraceae bacterium | reverse complement strand
CTTCTGGGGCAGAAGCATCCTTTGGGGACCAGACTCTGTAACGTGCAGGGCTGTGTTCGTACCAACGATATTGACTCCGTGGGGGATAAGAGCCACGGAACTTTCTTTGAGATGCTGGGAAGCTGGAGCCTGGGAGATTATTTTAAAAAGGAGCGCTGCCAGTGGAGCTATGAGCTTCTGACGGAAGTGTTCGGCTTTGATGCGGATCATCTTGCCGCTACCGTATTTGCGGGGGATGAGAATGCTCCCAGGGACGAGGAGGGCGCACAGTATCGCATTGCTTCCGGATTTAAGAAGGAGAATATCCATTATCTCCCGGCGGAGGATAACTGGTGGGGCTTGGAGTACGGACCCTGCGGCCCGGACAGCGAGATGTTTTATATTGAGGACAGGCCTGACTGCGGCCCGGACTGTGGTCCCGGATGTCACTGCGGAAAATATACTGAGCTTGGAAACGACGTGTTCATGCAGTATGAGAAGCATCAGGACGGTACACTGACGCCTCTGAAGCAGAAGAATGTGGATACCGGCTGGGGGCTGGAGAGGATTCTGGCATTCTTAAACGGTACCCGGGATGTCTATAAGATCGATCTGTATGCTCCGATCATTGCCTACATTGAGAAGGTTTCCGGCACAAAGTACGAGCAGGATGAAAAGCTGACCAGATCTATGAGGATTCTGGCTGATCACACCCGTACCAGCGTCATGCTGATCGGCGACGAGGCGAAGCTTCTTCCTTCCAACGCGGGTGCGGGCTATGTACTCCGGCGTCTGATCCGTCGCGCGGTGAGGCATGCAAGGATTTTGAATTTAAAGAAAGAAGATATTCTCAGAATTGCAGAAATGTATATCCGTGATATCTACGCGGAGAGCTATCCTCTTCTTGTAAAGAATCAGGAGTTTATACTGACTGAGCTTAAGAAGGAGATTGACCGTTTCGAGAGCACGTTGGAGAACGGCATGAAGGAATTCCGCAAGATCCTCGATGCAAAGAGAGATGAGAAAGTGCAGACCATCGACGGGAATTCCGCATTTTATCTCTATGATACCTTTGGATTCCCTCTGGAGCTGACGGGGGAACTGGCGGAGGAAGAGGGCCTGAAGGTGGATGAGGACGGATTTGCCGCAGCCATGGAGGAGCAGAAACAGAAAGCCAGAGATAATCAGAATTTCTCCGCAAAGCTGAACGTGGGTGCAGGCCTTTTTGACGGACTGGACAGCAAGATTACCAGCGAATTTATCGGATATGATACTTTGGAAGCTGAGGATACCATTGCTGCTCTGGCTTCCGAGACGGAAAGTAAGTCTTCTCTGGAGGCGGAGGAAACCGGAACGATCATTGTGGAAAAAACCCCTTTCTATGCCACTATGGGCGGTCAGAAGGCGGACAGCGGTGTGATCCGCACCGCGAACGGTGTGTTTGAAGTACAGGATACCGTAAAGCTTCCCGGCGGAAGGATCGGTCATGTTGGCAAGGTAATGAGCGGCAGGATAAGTGTCGGTGAGAAGGCTTCTCTGAAGGTAGAAAAAGAGAACCGCGTGAGCACCTGTAAGAATCACAGTGCCACCCACCTGCTTCAGGGAGCTCTGCGCCAGGTGCTTGGTACTCATGTAGAGCAGTCGGGTTCCTATGTGGACGGAGAGAGGCTGCGGTTTGATTTCAGCCACTCTGCAGCAATGACCCGGGAAGAGCTGGACAGGGTTGAAGCTATTGTAAATGAAAAGATTGCTGAAAATATTCCGGTTGTCACGGAGGTTATGAGCATTGAGGATGCAAGGAAGACCGGAGCCATGGCACTGTTTGGCGAAAAGTACGGCGAGACGGTGCGGGTAGTCAGGATGGGAGATTTTTCCGTAGAGTTCTGCGGAGGTACTCATGTGGCAAACACCGGAAATGTGGGAAGCTTTAAGATTCTGTCCGAAAACGGAGTAGCGGCAGGTGTAAGACGTATCGAGGCTCTGACCGGCAACGGAGTCATGAACTATTACAGGAACCTGGAAAAGACCGTTGAAGAGGCAAGCAGGGTGTTAAAGACCACTCCTGCGGCGCTGGTGGAGAAATGCGGGCATGTCATGACAGAGATAAAGAGTCTGAATTCCGAACTGGAGTCCATGAGAGCAAAAGCGGCACAGGATGCACTGGGCGACGTCATGGATCAGGTGAAGGAAGTGAAGGGCGTGAAGTTGCTTGCCACAAGCGTGGAGGGTGTGGATATGAACGGGCTGCGTGATCTGGGCGACCAGCTTAAGGCCAAGCTGGGAGAAGGCGTGGTTGTCCTGCTCTCCGAGATCGACGGCAAGGTCAACATGGTGGCTATGGCTACCGACGGCGCACTGGTAAAAGGCGCACATGCGGGCAATCTGATCAAGGGTATTGCCGGTCTTGTGGGCGGCGGTGGCGGCGGACGTCCCAATATGGCTCAGGCCGGAGGCAAAAATCCCGGGGGAATACCTGATGCGATCACAGAGGCGGCCAGAGTGCTGGAGAGCCAGCTGGCATAAGGTATAGGAATGTAAAAGATTTTGAAATATAGAATAAAAAACAGTTGACGAATGGGACATTTATGTTATAATACTTATTGTGTATGTGGCAGGAATGCTGTATTACATAATATTAACCCAATCAGTCGAGATGCTTGAGGGACTGAAGGGAGGGTAGAGATGTCAAACGTAATCGTAAAAGAAAATGAGACTTTGGACAGCGCATTGCGCCGCTTTAAGAGAAGTTGTGCCAAGGCTGGTATTCAGCAGGAGATTCGTAAGCGCGAGCATTACGAAAAGCCCAGTGTAAGACGTAAGAAAAAGTCCGAAGCGGCAAGAAAACGTAAATATAACTAAAAGCGTAAACGGACCCTCGGTTGTATAAACCGGGGGTTTCCTGTTCTATCGAATATAACGGCCTCATATCTATGAATATGGAACTTGGAAAATTGGAGTGAGGCATTATGTATTCGAAAAAATCTTTGGCAGCGCTGTTGCTCGCGGCAGTCTTCTGGATGACAGCCACACTGCCGGCAAGCGCGAATGTGTCGGTATCATCCCCTTCTGTAATCCTGATAGAAAGCTCCACAGGGCAGGTTATTTACGAAGTAAACTCCACAGAACGGCGCAGTCTGGCAAGTGTTACAAAAATTATGACACTGCTTCTGACCTTTGAGGCCCTGGATGCAGGAAAGGTGAAGCTGACGGACGATGTGCTGACCAGTGAGCATGCAAGCTCTATGGGCGGTTCTCAGGTGTTTTTGGCACAGGGGGAAGTTCAGTCTCTTGAGACTATGATCAAGTGCATTGTCATCGCATCGGGAAATGATGCCAGTGTAGCAGTGGCAGAGCATGTTGCAGGCAGTGAACAGACATTTGTGGAGATGATGAACGAAAGAGCGCTGGAACTGGGGATGGTGGACACTCATTTTGAGGATTGCTGCGGACTGACCGATTCCGAAAATCATTATTCCTGCGCAAGAGATATAGCGATCATGTCAAGGGAACTGACAGTAAATCATCCTGAAATATTTATTTATACAAAAATATGGATGGAAGATATTACACATGTTACACCTCAGGGAACAAGCAATTTTACCTTGAGCAGTACAAACAAGCTGCTGAAGCAGTACCAGTATACCACAGGGCTGAAGACAGGGTTTACCAGCAAGGCAAAATACTGCATTTCGGCCACTGCAAGCAAGGACGGCATAGATTTAATAGCAGTAGTTATGGGAGCTCCGGATTCCAAGACCAGATCGGGAGATGTGCAGACGCTTATGACTTACGGTTTTGGTATCTGCAACATATACATAGACGAGAATACTGATCCTTTAGGACCTCTGACAGTAAAAGGCGGTGTGAAGGAAAGAGTGTCGCTGAAGTATGAGGGAGAATTCCGGTATCTGGATACACAGGGCGGTAATCTGTCTGCCGTGGAGAAGATTATGGAACTTCCGGAATCGGCGCAGGCACCTGCCGTGGAGGGAAGCGAGGCCGGCAAAGTGAGGTATTATCTGGATGGCATTGAGATTGGAAGTGTGCCTGTTCTGTATGCAGAGACCGTGGAAAAGGCCGGTTTTACAGATTATATGAAGAAAGTATTTGGATTCTTTCTTCTGTAAACAGAGAGCGTGGACAGCGGAGGAATACAATGACGGATGTTATGATTACCCTTTTGGGAATCGTTTGTATTTTGATAATGTGGGTGATGCTGTATGACAGCAACCGTTTTGTGGTGCGCCGGCTGGAGCTTTGTGACCGGCGCATCACTAAGCCCGTCAGGGCGGTAGTGCTCGCTGATTTGCATAACAAACGTTATGGAAAAGAGAACAAGGTGCTTTTGGAGACGATTCGTGAGCAGAAGCCGGATATAATATTGATAGCAGGTGATATTTTAACTGCGCAGCCCGGAAAGTCTATGGAGCCTGCAATCCATTTTCTCCGTGAGCTTACCGGAGAGTTTCCGGTTTACTATGGCAACGGCAACCACGAGCATCGACTGAAGTTATATCCCAAGACATACGGGAATATGGCTGGTGAGTATGGACAAGCTCTGAAAGATATGGGGATTGAACCGCTTGTAAACTGCCATGTGAATCTGGAGGAATGTGGAATTACCGTGTTCGGCGCAGAAATTGCCAGGAATTATTACAATCGGTTCAAAGAAAGCCATATGGAAAAGGAGTATATGAGGCAACTTCTGGGAAGACCGGATAACAGCCGTTATACAGTACTTCTTGCGCATAACCCGGATTATTTCCGGGAGTATGCACAGTGGGGGGCCGATCTGACGGTGGCAGGTCATGTGCATGGTGGGGTAATCCGCATACCTTTTTTGAACAAGGGCGTTATTTCTCCGAGTCTGCGTCTTTTTCCAAAGTACGACGGCGGTATTTTTAAGGAGGGGGAGGCGGTCATGCTTCTCAGCAGAGGATTAGGGATGCATACAATTCCGATCAGGCTGTTTAATCCGGGGGAACTATGGGTGGTGGACTTTAAGCCGGAAGAGTAGGAGAAAGAGAACACAAGTTCCCCTTGCGATTCTGTGATGAAGTCTGCTACAATAGGGAACAGATTTTAATTTGTGAGGAAAATATGGCGATACCGGTAAAGCTTGAAGTGTTTGAGGGGCCGTTAGACCTCCTGCTTCATCTCATTGATAAGAATAAAATTGATATTTATGACATCCCCATTGTGGAAATCACGGAGCAGTATCTGGAATACATCAGGCAGATGGAAAGCAGTGATATGAACGTGATGAGTGAATTCCTGGTGATGGCGGCGACTCTGATTGACATTAAGTGCCGCATGCTTCTGCCGAAGGAGGTAAACGAGGAGGGGGAGGAAGAAGACCCGAGAGCGGAACTGGTGCAGAAGCTGCTGGAGTACAAAATGTACAAGTTTATGTCCTTCGAACTTCGGGACAGGCAGGTGGATGCGGAGAGGAATATGTATCGTGTACAGAAACTGCCGGAAGAGGTGGCGGCATACAGGCAGCCCATTGACTACGAGGAACTGATCGGGGACATGACGCTGAATAAGCTTCATGAAATATTTAAATTCATTGTGCGGAAGCAGGAGGATAAAATTGACCCCATCCGAAGCCGATATGGAAATATTGAAAAGGAAGAGGTTGATATGGATGCGAAGGCGCTCTATGTGGAGGCATATGCCCGGGAGCACAAGAGCTTCAGCTTCCGCAGACTTTTGGAGAAGCAGTCCAGCAAAATGGAACTTATTGTCACGTTTTTGATCATTCTTGAGCTGATGAAGATAGGTAAAATATCAATCAGACAGGAAAATATTTTTGACGACATTATCATTACTTCGCAATTAGCCAATGCACAGTGAGGAATACATATGGAACGGTCCAGAGCGGAAGCGGTACTGGAGGCAGTACTGTTTACCATGGGAGATTCGGTTGAGGTAAAGAGCCTTGCCGATGTGATAGAAGAGGATGTAAAAGTCACAAGGGAAATACTGAAGGAGATGGAGGAGCGATACGCAGAGGAAGACAGGGGGATTTCGCTCGCCTGGTTTGACGATGCAGTACAGCTCTGTACCAAAGCGGAAATGTACGAGTATCTGATTAAAATTGCCAAGGCACCCCGGAAGATGGTGTTGACGGATACTGTGCTGGAGACTTTGTCCATCATTGCCTATAAACAGCCTATAACCAGAACTGAGGTTGAGCGGGTCAGAGGGGTCAGCTGCGACCATGCCATCAACAAACTGCTGGAATACGATCTGATAACGGAACTGGGAAGATTAAATGCTCCCGGGCGGCCTCTGCTGTTCGGAACCACGGAGCAGTTTCTGCGCAGTTTCGGTGTGAAAAGTCTGGAGGAGCTGCCGGAACTGAATCCGGTGCAGATAGAGGAGTTCAAACAGCAGGCGGAAGCGGAAGTGCAAATGCAGCTGGATATTTAGGGGATTAGCCTCATATATTTATTTAAATCCATGTTTTGTGAGATAAAGAATGCGGATAAAAATAATGTGGGGCTTTTTTTGTGTCATTTTTTTGGCAGTACGGCTGAGTGTCAGCGCAGAGGAGGTGCACCCGGAGGCTGATATTTCCCTGTATGCCACGGCAGCGGTGCTTATGGACGGGGATACGGGGAGAGTACTTTACGGAAAAAACGCGGACACACCCATGGCCATGGCCAGTACCACAAAGATATTGACTTGTATTCTTGTGCTGGAAAATGCTTCTTTGGATGAGACTCTTGAGGTGTCTGCCTATGCGGCGAGCATGCCGAAGGTTAAGCTGTATTTGAATAAAGGGGAGCAATATACGGTGAGGGACCTGTTGTATTCCCTGATGCTGGAATCCCACAATGATTCGGCGGTTGCACTGGCGGAGCATGTGGGAAAACGTCTGCTGGAGCAGCCCCTTTCGGATAAACCGGTGTGTGAGTACACTATGGAGGAGAGCGGGAAAGCAGTGGCAGCGTTTGCAAGGCTGATGAACGAAAAGGCTGTGGAACTGGGGTGCAGGGACAGCTGGTTTATCACGCCAAACGGACTGGATGCCACCCAGGAATTCATTCTGCAGGACGGCACTGTCATACAAAAAGAGCATTGCACCACGGCGGCGGAACTGGCAAGGATCATGACTTATTGTGTCGGGAAATCATCGCAGAAGGATGCTTTTCTGGAGATTACGAGAACAGGAAATTACAGTTTTTATGCAAACGGACGCAGCTTTTCTTGTACGAACCACAACGCTTTTTTAAATATGATGAACGGTGCCCTGAGCGGAAAGACGGGTTTTACCAACAAGGCAGGATACTGCTATGTGGGAGCGCTGGAGCGGGACGGCAGGACCTTTGTGGTGGCGCTTCTCGCCTGCGGCTGGCCAAATCATAAAACATGGAAATGGAGCGATAAAAAGGACTTGATGGAGTACGGACCGGATTTATACTTTTACAGGAGCTTCGCTGAGGAGGGAAATGCCTTTGACGAAAGTCTGTTG